>JBEBGU010000586.1:0-3605 GCA_040081325.1 Prosthecobacter sp. | reverse complement strand
CTCTCGCTGCTCGGCTGCTTCCACGATGCGGCATTCCTTCAAAGAGCCTTCGAGGGCTATCAAAGCATTCGCCAACTTTCTCAGGATCACTTGCGCCGCTTTTGGCTGCACCTGCTGCGGAACATGATCGTGAAAGCGGTCATCCGTGTCGGCGCGGGCTACTTTGATCGCGACGACGGCTTCTTCCTCATCGGCAGCGGCTCCTCGGGAGCCAGCCTGCGTGAAATCACGCTTTCACGGCTCTCCACGGCATTGCACGGCTTGCGGGAGGGCAGCGGCCTCGACATTCTCTCACCATGAAAACTCATATCGGCACCTTTCTCTCCATCGGATCACCTGCGGTCACTGAACTCGCGGCAGAAGTCGGCTTTGACTGGGTGCTCATCGATTTGGAGCACGGCTGCGAATCGGAAGCCGCTTTGCCAAATCAACTGCGTGCCCTGCGCGGCAGCAACACGCTGGCGATTGTGCGCGTCAGTGCTCCGCATCCCGATTTGATCAGCCGTGTGCTCGACTGGGGCGCGGACGGCATCATGGTGCCGCATGTGGATACCGTGGCTCAGGCGCAACACTGCGTGGACGCGGCCTATTATCCACCGAAGGGGCATCGCGGTGTTTCGCGCACCGTTCGAGCCTACGGCTATGGGATGCGTCTTCCGACGGGTGAGATGCCGAGGCCGATCATCCTCGCGCAGATCGAGACCGCCGATGCCGTGACGAATGCGGATCAGATCGCTGCCGTGGAGGGCATTGATGCGCTGTTCATCGGCCCGGCGGATTTGAGCTACGACCTGAAGGCGCGAAACTCGCCGCTGCTTTATGATGATTGCGTGAACGCCATCGCGAAAGCGGCGAAGGATCACGGCAAAGGCTGCGGCATCCTCGTGCGTCATGCGGATGACAAGGAGAAGCTCAAAGCGCTCGGCTTCACCTGGCTGGCGATGGATTCCGACCTCTCGCTAGTGCGCGAGGGCTTCAAGCGGAACCTCGAGATGGCGAGAACGTGGTGTTAACATAACTCCGCTTAACGCCAGCTTGCCGACGAATCCCGGGTCCTCAGGCGTTCACTGTCCACAACCATGAAACGAATCGTCTTCACTCTCCTTCTTGTCGCCAGTTTCGCTTCCGCGCAGGACAAGGCTTTGCTCGATCTCGCACTTGAGCCGCCAGTCATCAACACCGCTCCCGGACCTGAGTATGATGACCAAGTGCGTCCCGGGAACATGATCATCGGTATCGACCGCACGCCGAAAGGCCGGCTGTGGGCGGCGTGGGTTGGGAATGGTGATTCGCCGAATGGCTTCTTCATGCTGGCGACGAGTGATGACGATGGGAAGTCGTGGTCAAAGCCGAAGGTCGTGATTGATCCTCAGGATGGGGAACTCAACGGCGTGCGCTATGAGCGACGCGCGCTTGTTGGCAATCTCTGGACCGATCCACTCGGTCGCCTGTGGTGCTTCTTTGATCAGAGCCTCGGCTATTTCGACGGACGGTGCGGCGACTGGTTCATTCGCTGCGATGATCCCGATGCAGCGGAGCCGGTTTGGACGAAGCCCGTGCGCTTCGCCGATGGCTGCACGCTGAACAAACCGACCGTGCTCAGCAACGGCGACTGGCTGCTGCCTGTGGCACTGTGGACTCGCGACCGCATGGGCGGTCCGGGCGTGGACAAGGAAGCGCACAAAGACCTCGATGTGATCCGCATGGCGAATGTCTTCGCTTCGACAGACCAAGGCAAAACATGGACGCGTCGCAGTGGTGTGGCGTTTCCTCGCACGGACTTCGACGAGCACATGATCGTGGAGCGCAAGGACGGCAGCCTTTGGATGCTGGCACGCACGAAGGATGGCATCAGCGAGAGCACGTCCACCGACAAAGGTGTGACCTGGAGCGAGCCTCAGCCGAGCACGATTCAGAATCCCAGTGCCCGCTTTTTCATCCGTCGCTTAGCTTCAGGTAAACTCATCCTCCTGAAGAACGGGCCGATCAATGTGCGCCTGCCGAACCGCACGAACCTGAAGGCGTTCTTGTCGGACGACGATGGCAAGACCTGGGGCAAGGGACTGCTCATTGATGACCGTGCCTCGGTCTCATATCCCGATGGATTCCAGGCACCGAATGGCGACATCCACATTCTCTATGATTGGAACCGCCATACCGATGCCGAGATCCTGCACACGAAGTTTACCGAGGCCTACTTTGCTCCGCGCCCCCAAGCTCCAGCAACTCCGATGGACCACACCAAACCACGCGCTACCAACGCCGCGCCCGTCTGGATCCCCAAGAAGACGGTCGTCAACAAAGCCCTCGCCCCCAAGCTGCCAAAGGACATCACGCCCGATGCGAAATGGGCCGCGCAAGCCGTCGAAGATGCGAAACAAGACTTCAAGAGCATCCCGTATGACGGCATCACGCCGAATAAGATGGTCTGCGACACCACGCTGCGTGAGCTGCCGGATGGCTCGTGGATTCTATTCATCCTGGCTGGCGGTGATACCGAACCTTCGCCGCTGAACTACACGGGCGTCACCCGCAGCACAGACCAAGGCAAGACCTGGACACCACTGGCACCTTTCGATGTCGGTTTCCCACGCGAAGGTAAAACCATCGGCCAAGGGCCGACAGAACTCATGATCCTCGGCCAGCGCAGCACGCTGTTCTTCTCCACTCACTCGAAGCACTGGGCAAATGACTGGCGCTCATGGTATCTCACCAGCGACGACTCCTTCAAGACCTGGAGCAAGCCCATGGAAGTTCCCGGGCGACTCAAAGAACGCACCTTCATCCGCAAGCACATCGTCACCAAGGACGGCCGCATCATGATCCCCTTTCAGCACTACATCGGCCCCGATGACGAGCAGGACCAAGCACCACTCGACCGCTCCTTCACGAACCCGCGCAACGGTGTGCTCATCAGCAGCGACGGCGGCAAGACCTGGAGCGAGCATGGCAACATCCGCCTCACGCCGAACAGCCGCTACTTCGGCTGGGCGGAAAACGACCTCTTCGAGCATCCCGATGGTCGCATCACCATGGTCATTCGTGCCGATGGCCTCGGCGGCCTGCTTTACAAAGCCGAGTCGAAAGATGGCGGCAAGACATGGCCTGAGTTTGCCAGCGTCACCGACATCCCAAATCCCGGCAGCAAAACCACGCTTTACAATCTGGGCGGCGACAGCGTCGCCATCCTGCACAATCCGAACAGCAAGCACCGCAGCCCCATGGCGCTGTGGATCAGCTTTGATGGCATGAAGACCTGGCCCTACCAGCGCGTGCTCCAGCAGGAGTCCGTCGATGGCCCGAAAGGTCGCATGAATTACCCCGACGGCTTCGTCAGCAAAGACGGCCAGTGGCTCCACTTCGCCTTTGATGACAACCGTCACCGCGCCGTGCATTACTCCGCGAAGCTGCCACCCTTACCAGCCAAGTAGAAACTGAGTGCGATTCAATATGTGGACTCTGCTTTGTCCAGCCCCCAGAATACACTCGCATGATCGCCAGGATCTTCATCTTCGTCTTTCTCTGCCTGTTCGGCGGACTTCTGTTAGTGGCTAGCTATCAGGAGTGGAAGCGGGACGAAACAAGGTATTACTCACTGAGCGACG
>JBEBGU010000585.1:0-3607 GCA_040081325.1 Prosthecobacter sp. | reverse complement strand
CTACTGGTAGAGTGATGTTCACCACGTCAGCCTGAGTCGGGACGCTGCCAGAACTCCAGTTGGCTGGATTATTCCAATTGCCTCCAATGGCCGCCGTCCAAAAATTGGAAGTTCCGACTCCAAAACGCCATTTATAAGCACTCGCCAGATGATTGCCTGCCAAGTCCATAACACTGACTTTCACGGTCGCCTCATAAAGGCCATCTGCCAATGGCTGCGCTAGGAGGGTGCTGATGGCGTTCACCTCTGGACGATAGCTAAACGTCATGCCTGTAATCTGTGTGTCATCACCCGTGCCGATGATGTGATCCGCGCCTGAGAATACTAGGCCAATGCTGTCCGTCAGCGCATTCTCATCCATCGTTTCATTGAAGAATGCCAGCAGCGTCGTGACGGCTGCCGCACCACCCACTGGGGAGACTTTAGTGATCACGGGCGGTGTCGCGTCAGCCACGAGAGTGATCGTGTATTCATCACTCCAGGTTAAATTTCCACCTGTGTCGGTAGCCTTAGCTTTCACCTTGAAGTTGGTTGTCGTCGCGGTCAGCGAGGGTGTGGTAAAGCGATGCTCGAAAGGGTAATTCCCGTCCACGAGCGCCAGAGCACCATTGATGTAAAATTCCACATTACGCACCTGCACATCATCCGTCGCCGTTGCGGACAACCTCATCAGCTTACCTTCTTCTGCACTGCCCGTTTTATTGGGGAGATCGAGTGCAAAGTTCGAGGAAAGGCTGATCACAGGCACTTGTCCGAGACTGTCATACGGCTTGTAATTGATGACTTGCAGCCCAGCCGCACTGTCGGCCACATAGGCTAGGCCATTGTAGAGTGAGACAGCCGCAGCCAGCCCTGGAGTCACAAAGGTCGTGGCAAAGGCTGGCGTACGTTGGTCGGCCCCCAGGGTGTAAAGATCAATGTCATGAGGCCCATCATCGGTAGAGTTTGGGCTCGTCGCAGCAAGACCGAGGCCCGAGCCATTTGTGACGATCTGCTTCCAGCCAAACTGCGCTGTGTTGAAATTCCCAACCAGTGTCGGCGCATTTGGATTTGCCAGGACATTCACCATGTTGAAGCCGCTGGTATGCGTGGCGTACAGCGTGCCGTCTCCGGCAAACAGACGCGAGCGCCGCTGGCCTGCACCCACGCCTCCAGAGAGGACCAGCGATCCGGTTTCAGCCAGAGTTTCAGGATTGAGTGCCGTCAGCTTACCCACTTGCAAAGCATAGAGTGTGTCACGCCATACCGCGAGATCCTGGACGGTAGAACTGGTCGTCAGTGAGGTGCTCGTCAGGATAGAGCCACTGGCCAGATCCACGGACACGATCTGCCCAATCGCAGTGCTCGCATACGCCACTGGGCCATAGACGGTCACTGCTTGTACGGCTGAGCCTAGAGAGACTTGATGGCGAATTTGGATCGCCGCCAGGTCGCGGACATCGACGATGGCGATACCACTTTGGCCATCTGCTACAGCGACATAGTTGCCATCACTTGCCACGCCAAGAGCAGCCCCTGGCGTATTCACATCAGCCATACGCGTGGGGTTCTGACCGCTCTGCACATTAAATACACTGACACCACTGGCTCCATTGGCCGTGACGGCCAGATTGTTGATCGTGCAGACATCAAGTGCCGGGCCAGCCGTCGGCACGGCGGCGATGACTCCCGTGGTGGCAATCAATCCGTTGAGCGGATTTGTTCCCTGCTCCATTTCTGCGCCATCATTGAGCCCGTCGCCATCCGTGTCCGGGTTATTTGCCTGAGTTCCCAGCACTTTTTCCGTTTCATTCCCCAGGCCATCTGCGTCAGGATCAGTTTCATCAAGAATCGGATAACCAAATGGAATCTGTGTTTGAACTCCTGATGGGGCACTCCGAAACGCGGCACGTCGGTAATACTTGGAACCAGGCTGCCAAGTCGTCAGAACGTAGTTGGCGTTGGGGCGCAGGATGAAATTCTGCAGACTTCCGTTGGACTCCGTCTTGCCACGCTGCACGACAGCACCAGCCATGAGTTCGAGTCGATAAAAGCCTGGTATGGTTTGCAGGTTATTATTCAGTCGAGCCAATTCTACGCTCAGCTCGATCAGCCGCTTCTGCCGCTGCTCGTAAAAAGCCGCTGGCGTCTTCCCGCCTGTGATTGCCAGGACTACTTGTTCCAAATCCTTCAGCAGACGGAGTTGCTCTGCGGTGAGGTTTTCCGCTGTTGTGTTTGTTCCTAAAATCGTCAGCGCCATTTGATTGGCCACATCGATCTGATCCATATCAGCCACCAAACTATCCATGAGAGCTTGGATCTCTGTTTCCAGGCTCGTCAAAGGCGCGATACTGGCTGAAACACCACCACCAGTTGCTCCTGCATCCGGTGTATTGATTCCCAAATTCTCGGGGTGAAGATTGCAATCTAGATAATACTGCTGGCAGTTTCTAGCTCTGATGGCCGCGAGTGCGGGATCGAGCGTGTCGACCTGATCCAGCACCACTCCGCAGGGATAGCCAAACAAAACATTAAGTCCTGGAACCTCACATACGAACGCTTGTGCACCGATGCCGGCAGAGACCCCTGCAGCACCACTCTGAAAACACATCCCAGCCATTCGTCGATTCTGACCAGGCGACGAGCATGGACCAAAGGGTCCGCCAAGCGGCGGCAGGCCTGGGGATGGTGGATCGTTTGGTTGAGGAGGCCCACTTCCCGTCGTTCCTGGCCTTGTACCGTGCCACCCCGGCTGCCTCACGCCGACTCCCGCATCACTCTTCACAAACAAGCCATCCTCGGTCACGGTCATTGGCCCCACGATCTCCCATTCGCCGAGATCATGATTGAATGACCACAAGGCAGACTTGGCACCAGGTGGAAGTTTTAGGCCCGTGAGCGGATCAGGTAGGTTGGGGAAGCAGATGGGGACAGGGCGGTCGAAGTTGGTCGCTCCATCCGTCTGGATGGTGATGACCATCGGCAAATCCAGTCCTGGCGGCAGCGGGCTGGGCAGCCGATCTGGGGCTACAGGGGCGATACCCACCTTACCGCCACGCGTGCCGTCATCAGCAAACAAACTGTTCGCTGGCACATCCAACTCTGTGCCCGCCAGCCCAGGATTGTCCGTCAGCACTTCAGGCGGAAATTCAATCTGAGTATCTTCAGACTGACTCACCGCTTCTAACGCATTGCCGAGAATTTTAGGCAAATAAATCGTGCCGCGAGAAGTGTCTTCACTATTGCCCGAGAGATTGTCCGTGCGACCCGCCAGCGCCTCCCAGCGCTTACCGACACTCGGATAGTAGCTGCCATTCGGGTAATTACTTTGTGGGCTTGTACGTCCGTCGATATGCACAAAGAAGCTGCCTGCTGGTGCGGGATTGAGGGTAAAGTTCCCCTGTGCATCCGTCGTCGTGCGCAACGTATCCTCGGCGCCATCGACCGTGATGGTCACACCTGCCAGGGGCACTTCTGCACCGCCCGTGCCACGCTCACTGGCAAAGACACGTCCGCCGATCGCCGTGCCAAAAAGGGGCGTGATGCTCAGCGTATCAAAACTGGTGGTGAACCCCCCCCTGCAACGCCATCTCCATCCAAATCCACCGGCCTTCCGACCAAGTCATTG
>JBEBGU010000584.1:0-3614 GCA_040081325.1 Prosthecobacter sp. | reverse complement strand
GCCCAATCCGCCTTGTCATAGATCGGCAGCGGAGGGTTGGTGGACTTGTCGTCGGTCCAGATCACATCCACCTGCACATTCGCGCGGCTTTGGATGCCCTTGGCGATGACCTCATGCTGCTTCGCGTAATCGTGGCAGCAGCCACCGGCGATGAGGAGGGCTTTGAGAGGTTCCGCAGCAGTGACGGAGAGCAGGGGGCAGAAGGCGATGAGAAAGAGCGTGCGGAGCATGGGGAAAAATGGGGTGCAGAGAATCGCGCAAAAATACCGGTTTTAAGCAGGAAAGTTCAGAGATGGGCTAAAAACAAAATCGCCGCCCAAAAGGACGGCGATCAAGGGAACTCGAAGTTCAGGCAGCCGAAGCTGCATACAAATCACTGATAAGGTACGCGGAAGATCTCGCCGGTCTCAGGGTCCTTGGCTTTGGAGCCGGGGCGGAGGCCATCGACACTGATGATCTTTTTCGCATCTTTTGGGCTGTAAACATAGCCGGGCTTGCCGGGAACGGAGCGGGCGAATGGCACGTCGCCTGGAGCAGCGGGCGGCTGTGTCGTAGGCGCGGTAGGAGGAGTGGTGACACCGCCTGGGGTGGCAGGTGCAGTAACGCCTGGAGCAGGAGTGACGGGTGGTGTGGTGCCGGGAGGCGTGATGGCTAGGCCGGGATCAACACCTGGAGTTGTCGGCGGCACGGCCAATGGGTCCACGATGCCTGATGGGTCTAATGGAGTGGTGGGCGCTGGCGCGATGGGTTCCACATAGCGGCTGCCGTCGCCATAGCGTGGTGGTTTGTCCAAAGAACGACCACCGCGACCTGCGAAGGGACGCGGCTGATTGTAGGGGATGCAGGCGGAGAGTGCGGCTGCAACGCGTGTGAGGAGGAGCGTGGAGCGGACCATCGGTCTGGAGGTGAGGTTTGAAAAATAGCGACCTAGTTATTCACGCGCATGGGCATGAGCACATACAGGAAATTGGTGCCGCAGCGGAGCACTCCGGGGCTGATGTCATCTATGAGATGCAGATGGATTTCGTCGGCGCTGATATTGCGCAGCGGAGCCATGGTGAACTCAGGATTGAAGGCGATGGTGATGACCGCGCCTTTGTAATTGATGGCGATGGTTTCGCGCGCTTCACCGATGTCGGGGCTGCTGGCGATGATCTCGACCTGACCGGGTGTGAACTGGAATTTGACCGAGTTCGACTTCTCACTGGCGAGCAGGGAAACACGGCTGATGGCTTTGAGGAAGACGTCACGCTCCAGGGCGATGCGCTCCGTGGCCTCGCCGGGAATGACCTGGCGGTAATTTGGATAATTGCCGTCGATCAGTTTGCTGATGAGCAGGCTATCTCCGAGATCAAAGCCGACCTGACTGCCAGTGACGCGGATGATGACTTCACCGGTTTCACCGAGCAAACGTGCGAGTTCGTTCACGGCCTTCGTCGGCACGATGATGTCGATCTCTTGGCTCTGAGGAAACTCCAGCTCCTGCTCGACCATGGCGAGGCGACGACCGTCTGTGGCCACCATGGTGAGGGCGTTATTTTTGAAGGAGAACAATAGGCCATTGAGCACATAGCGTGTCTCGTCAGTGGAGATGGCGTAGGAGGTCTTGCGGAGGCACTCGCGCAGCACGGCTTGATCGATCCTGAACTCACGCGCGTCATCAAAACGAGGCAGCGCGGGGAACTCCTCACTGGTGAGGCCGAGCACTTTGAAGAAGGACGGACCGCTACGAATGGATGCGATGTTTTTCTCATCCACACTGATGTCGATGTCCTCCGCTGGCAGCTCGCGAATGATCGTGGCGAGTCGGCGGGCGGGCAGCGTGGTGGCTCCATCTTCCTGCACATCAGCGGCCACCGTGCAGGTGACGCCGACATCAAGGTCGGTGGTGGTCAGTTCCAAGACGCCGTCTTTGGCGCGGAGCAAGACATTGGAGAGGATGGCCAGTGTCGTGCGTGTGCTAACGACGTGCTGAACCTGTTGGATGGCTTGCTGGAGGGACTCCTTGCTGATCGTGAACTTCATAAATAGCGTGCCTGCTTTCGTTCGGCAAAATCGCTTTTAGCCAACGACGCAGGTCGTGGCAAGGAGTTTGGCTGGGAAAGTGATAATGAGTCAGGCGGATCGCCACCACGATTGGCTCTCAAAAGTTAAAAAAACCAGAAAACAGGCCATTCCCCTGCCCCCTCAGCGCAACGGCGGTGCCCAGCCGAACACCTTATCACCTTGGAACAGCGGATGGTGATCCGGCGTCTTCCCCATGTCTGCCACCACACCGCCACGCTCGATGGCGCAGACACGCAGGGCCGCATAGACATCTCCCTCGTCCCACAGAATGTGCAGCGGGTCATTCTCCTCAAACTGGGTACCCTCGGCTGGGCGGATGACGCAAAATTTCCACGTCGGGTTGATGTACTTCACCGTGCCGAGTTCGCGATAAACCAGTGCCTTGCGCACATGAGTCAGATCATGCACTGGCGGCACATTTTCTCTCCATGGGTCATAGGCCGCAGCTTTCGGTACAGCGACAAATTCAGACATCGGCGCAGGTGCCAGCGCCGCGGGCGACTGAGTGCGCGGGAAGATAGGTTTCCCCGCAGGCCGGGGGTCCACGCGCTCCAACACCGTGCCGATGATTTTAAACAATCCTGCCTCATGGCCGTAACTGGTGAACTGATGCGCCTCCATCACCTCATGGGTGCGTGCGCGCATTTTCTTTACACTCAGCAGGCATTCACTGCCGATACCGAGCACGTTAAAGGTCATCACATAATCGAGTCCATCATCCAGCAGACGATTCACACGTGCGGCAGTCGAGGCGGCAGGGCTGGCGATCATGCCAGTGGCATCACGACCAGCCGCACTTTCCAAACTGAACACACGCACCTGACCGCGTTTGAGCAAACCGGCACTCAAGCTATCCGTCAAAGCACGCGCTAAATCAGGACGTGGCTGGCCATCCATCGTCACGTCCTCAGCATACAGCGCCAGTCTGGGTCGCTCGGCTGAGGCGACGGTCTCGGATTGATCAGCGCTGGCCGATGATCCAGCAGCAAACAGCAGAAGCGCTGCGCAGACGACAATGGAAGAACTGTATCTCATAACGTTGAGGTTGAATGTGGCACGCAGTTATCAACGAGTGGCGGTGACAAAAAAGTAAAACTTCCGAAGATTTACGAGCCTGATTATTTAGCCCAGCGTAAGGTTTGCTCATGTCTATCGCCACCCGACGCGGTGACGAAGGGGAGACGGATCTCCTCTTCGGCTGCCGTCTATCCAAATCCCATCCTCGTGTCCACGCACTCGGCGCGGTGGATGAACTCAATGCCGCACTCGGCCCGCTACGCATCGCCGCGCTGCGCGGGGAGACTCGCGAAATCGTGAGCACCCTACAGCCATGGCTCATCGCCCTCATGGGTGAGCTAGCCACGCCACCTGGTCTCGAAGAAAAATACGCCGCCAAGCATAAGCCCTTCGAATCCGAAAAAGTAGCCTACCTAGACGAATGGGTCGCAAAGTTAGAATCCGGAGGCGCGCTCGAGTTCAAAGGCTGGGCACTACCAGGCGAAGCAGGCGTCATGACTGGAGCCTATGCCGACCTCGCCCGTGTGGCC
>JBEBGU010000583.1:0-3614 GCA_040081325.1 Prosthecobacter sp. | reverse complement strand
CTGTATTCTCTTCGTGGAAGCATGGGTGGCCTGAAGCTGAGACGGAGATGGCTACGGTGGCAACATCCAGACGCTCCGCCGCAGCGACCTTCTCTGGATTGGCGACGGCTGCGATGATGCTGCCGTCGGCTTCCTTGAGGGCCTCGATCAATTCGTTCTGCAAAATGTTACGACGGCTGGTGTTCGAGCGTGGCTCAAACACAGCCCAGAGGCGGCGACAGGGATACTTCTGACGGAAGCCACGCAGGGTCTCACGGATGGCGGTGGGGTGGTGACCGAAGTCGTCGATGACGGTGATGCCATTGACTTCACCGCGCACTGTTTGACGGCGGCGGATGCCTTTGAAGGTCTCTAAGCCTGCGCGGATCTCGTCGTCGCTCAAGCCTGCGTGGCGGGCGGCGCAGATGCACATGGCGGCGTTACGCACATTAAATTCACCGATCATGGGCAGGCTGAAGGGCACGCCATTGATTTCAAACTCCGTGCTCTCAGGTGTGGTGGCGGTGATGGTGATGCGTTCACTGTTTGATTCGCCTGTGCCGACCGTTTTCACAGGCGCGTAGCTCTTCAGTGAGAGGCAGTTTTTATCGTCTCCATTAAGAAGGACGAGTCCATTGCGCGGCACGCTGTTCAGTAAGCGTTGGAAGGTGAGTAGAATCTCACCCAGATCGTGAAAGATGTCTGCGTGATCGAATTCAATGTTATTCACGATGGCGCACTCGGGGAGGTAGTGCAGGAATTTGCTGCGCTTATCAAAGTAGGCGGTGTCGTACTCGTCTCCCTCAATGACGAATAGTTCACTGTTGGTGAAGCGCGCGCCGCTGGTGAAATTTTCTGGCACGCCGCCAATCATGAAGCCTGGGTTCTTGCCCGCGTGCTCGAAAATCCAGGCAAGGATGGTGGTCGTGGTGGTTTTACCATGAGTGCCACTGACGACGAAGCTGCGTTTGCCCTGAATGACTTCCTGTTTCAGCAGCTCTGCCATCGAGAGGTAAGGGAGCTTGCGTTCTAGGACCGTTTCCAGTTCTTCATTGCCGCGAGAGATGGCATTGCCGACGATGTAGAGGTCCGCGCTCGGGGGTAAATTTTCAGCCGTGTAGCCCTCGGACAAAGTAATGCCTGCCTGACGCAGTACGTCTGACATGGGGGGATAGACTTTCTGATCCGAGCCAGAGATGGTGTAGCCTAGCTGACGCAGGGCGACGGCTGTGGACCCCATGGCGGTGCCACAGATGCCGATGAAATGGAGATGCTTGGGCATGAACTTTGAAGAACGATTGAGGGAGCGGGAGAATGTGCGGGATGTGTGAGGCGGCAAGGGGGATTGCATGAGTGCCTAAACCATTTTGCACAGCCGTATTGCTTCGCTATACCTGATTTCTCAGGCTTTCCAGCATTCAACCCCATGTTCGAGAAAATGCGGCTTCAGTTGATGCTTGCTTGCCCCACGGGCTTGTAACTGCTTGCATTGGCGGCGTGAAATCTATCCCAATCGAGTGTCAGCCCTACATGCTGATCACGGTCATCATGGCTGTTCTTTTTTTGGCAGCACTCATCCGCACATGGCTGCTCCGCCGTGTGGAAACGAAGCTGCTAAAGAACAAGGATGTCTTGGAGCAGCAAGTCGTTCAACAGCAGCGGGATCTCATGGCTGTGCGCCAGGATGCGAATGCTTGGCGTACCGAGATGAAGCGCCAATTTGATCTCTTCCGCCACATGGCCAGCGATCAACTCAAGGTCGAAGAGAAGCGCTTTGACGACCTTTTACGAAGATCCCGTGAGCGTGAGCATTCGCTCCAGAGTTCACTCGATATCACCAAGCAAATGTGTGCTGAGTTGCCCTCGACAAAAGCTCGCTTGATGCAGCTTGAATCGGTGGTCGGACTAGATGCTGGCGAAGGCTTTTCCACACCTTCTCCGCTGGCTGCCGCTGAGCCAAAATTTCTCATCAGTCCTCTGCCCGATCTGAATGGCAGTGCGCCTGAGATCGCAGAAGAAAAGCTCGCAGAGCCTACTCACAATGCGGACTCAATCCCAGCCATCAGTGATGAGGCGAACCTGCAATTGAGCGAACTTCAAAAGCAGAACATGCAGCTCCAGCAGGCGCTCACTGCGGCACGCTTGCGCTCACGCATTCGGGATAAGCAGTCCACGCCTCGTGGCAGAGGCGGCAAGAACTGATGGGTGAATGATGGTGCCTCTTTGATTGCAGGACACGGATTCTTAGCCATTCTCGCCTTGTGCCGCTGCTGCCACTCCACCAAGCACACGACCCTCGTGCTCTACTCACGCGCTGGCGTGCCGTTGCTCATGCCACGGGAATGCGGGTTCGGGTGCTGACTGAGGTGGCCGGAGAAAAAATCCTTTACTTAGAGAGCACCAAGCGCCCAGCCGATACGCTCTGGGATTACCTTTCTACCGGTGTTCATGGAGATGAAGCAGGTTCTGCTTGGGGGCTGCTGGCTTGGGCTGAAGGCAATCTGGTGGCGTTGAAACAAGGCTCGTTTGTGATCTTTCCATGCCTGAATCCACTGGGCCTGCGCGACAACACGCGCCTCGATCATCGGGGGTTAGACATCAATCGCCGATTCCATCTTGATGATGATGCGATCAGTGGTCCCTGGCGGAAAATGATCTCTTCTCGGCTTTGGAGTGTGGGGCTTTGTTTGCATGAGGATTATGATTCGCAAGGCTGCTACGTCTATGAGCTGGGCAAACACCGACGAACGCTCAGCTCACAGATCCTAGCCGAATGTACGCAGCTCATCGCGCTAGATCCACGACGTAGCATTGATGACCGCCCTGCACGCGCGGGCATTATTCGCCGCAGCACCATTCCCGCTGATTTACCGGGAATGCCTGAGGCTATCGTGCTTTACCAGCTCGGCTGCCCGATCACGCTGACTTTTGAAACGCCTTCTGAATTTGATTTGGAGACGCGTGTGCAAACACAGGCTGCTTTTGTCAAAGCCGCGCTCCATCACGCTGCACAGCCATGATTCAGTTCTTTCGCCTCTGCTCTTTTCTGCTGGTAGCGGCAGGGCTTGTTTCATGCGGCAGTATCCCGAGTCTGCCGACACGACCGGAACTCAGAGCACAAGACTGGATCAGCTACGATGGCAAGACGATGCCCTATCAGTCCTGGCAAACGACGGCTGGTATGAGCACGCGCGGAGTTGTCATCGCCGTGCATGGACTGAGCGGCGCTTCATCCGATTTTTGGTTCATCGGTGATACTTTGCCAAAGCAGGGCTACACCGTCTATGCCTACGATTTGCGTGGCCAAGGGCACGACCCGATCATCAGTGAGCGGGGAGACATCGGCTCGGCGAAGCAGTGGCTGCATGACCTCGAAACCTTTCACCTGCTGATCCGAAAAAAGCACCCTGGGCTGCCGGTCTTCTGGTATGGCGAAAGTCTGGGAAGTCTCATCTGCCTGCACACGGCGGCGAACCGTCTCCCCGATCGCCGTGATCCAGATGGCATCGTCTTGGCTTCTCCTGTCGCGGGATTAAAAACAACGGTCTCAGGTTTCCGTCGTTGGCTTTTGGAGACGGCGGCAAAGTTGTCGCCGAGATCGCGCTATTCGTTAGGTGACTTGGCGGGCATTGATG
>JBEBGU010000582.1:0-3615 GCA_040081325.1 Prosthecobacter sp. | reverse complement strand
GTGACAATCGTGGCGTCGGCCTGACTGACAAACCTGAAGGCCCCTACACCAGCGCGATGATGGCGGACGATTACGCCGGACTCATGGACCAGCTCGGCATCAAGCAGGCGCGCGTCGTCGGTTGCTCACTCGGCAGCGTCATCGCCCAGCAGCTTGCTTTGCGTCACCCGGACAAAGTGAAGAGCATGATCCTCATGTGTACTTGGGCACGCCAGGACCGCTTCGGTCTCTACACCTGGCAGCACCTGATGAAGGCCAAGGCGACGATGCGCCCAGAAGATTTCATGCAGTGGATTCAGATGCTCATCTTCACCAAGCCGTGGTTCGATAACGATGACTGCTGGAACAACATGCAGCAGGGCCTCAAAGACGCCGCCACCAACTCAGCGCCTCAGCCGCTGCATGCCACCGAGGCACAAAGCGCCGCTGCGATCACACACAACACGATCAGCGAACTCAAAAACGTGAAGTGCCCTACCCTCGTCATCGGCGGCAAAGACGACACCTTCACACCACGCTGGATGGGTGAAGAAGTGGCCGCAGCCATCCCTGGCGCAGACCTGCATCTTTACGACAACGCCGGTCACGCCTTCCATTGGGAGTGCCTCGCTGACTTCAATCCCCGCTCACTGGAGTGGCTGCTGAAGCATTGATGCGGTGAAGCAGACTACAGTTTTCTCGATATGCGGCGGACTTGCTTCCGCCGCATTTCATTTAGCGGCAGCTAGCTCCCGCTCGACGACGTCCAGATCTTCACTCATCACGCGCAGGCGCTCGGTCTGCACGTGCATCTGCTGCTCACGAGCAGACGCATTCACCTGGGCTGGGCCGAGGATCGGTAGGAATCGGCTGAAGAGCGTCTCCACATCCAACCGCACCTGTTCGATCAACATCTCGCGCAGGGGTTTGGCGGAACTTTCTAAGCGCTCGATCAGCGTGCGGCGTGCGGTATTCAGCGCGGCCTGAGTGATCAGGAAAGCGGCACCCACGAGCAGGAGTCCGCCTGCCGCAGCAATGCCTGCGCCGAGTGGCCCCTCAAAAAACCAACCACCAGCAATCCCAAGAACAGCCGGCAGCGCCAGCCATGGCACCCAGCGCGCACGACGACGCGCGGCGAGCAAACCTGGCTCGATCGCTTCATCCAATTGCAGGCCTAACACAAAGCGCCGGATCGTACTGTCGATATGCGTGCTGAAAAGACGGCGGATTTCAGCATCGCTTTCTGTGGGCAGCTTATCATCTGCCGGGAAAAGACTGCCGCGCCCCTGAGCATGGAGGAAGCGCTCATACTGGAGATAATCCTCCTCCATAATGATGCCCACATGACGCCAGCGATCTCCACTGCGTTGTTGCAGATCCTGAAACAGACGATGGTCCAGACTCTGCGCTTTATTACCAGATGCAGGCGCAGCCTCATCAGGATCAGCTTTGGTGAAAGCTTGCTTGGTGGTCAGGGCATCATCCGCGAGTCCCGCCACACGCAGGCTAGACTCATGATAGTCACGCTCCGTGGCATCCAGCGCAGGCAGGACTTTTTTCAACGTGCGATCCACCTGCAACTCACGCTCAGTTTGTAGCTCCTGCACCAGGGCTGCCGCACGCTGCGCATGACGTGCCGTGGCACTGATGCGCTCGTTGAGATGTGCCAGCAATTGCTTGGCGATGCGGATGGCGCTGCTGAGTTTATTAAGCCGCGTGATGTTCTGCCCGACGAGTGTGGAGATGTGATTCTCCAAGCAATTGAAGCCGCTCTCATGCATGAGCCTTTCACGGTCGATACCGGAGCTGCGCGCAAGGTAAGCTTTCTTCGCCGAGACCGGAAAGATGGGGAAGTCGCGACCATAGCGCTGCCGTGCGAGCTGGCCCATGTAGTCGATGATCACGCTCATCTCCTCTGGGCTGCGCAGATCACATTGTTGAAGCACGAAGATCACATTGCGCATCCAGTGCTTGTGAACTTTATCCAAGAACTGCCAAGCGCTGGCCCCCCAGGGATTCATGGCGCTGAAGACAAAGATCACGAGATCTGAGATGGGCACAAAGCGCTCGGTGATCTCCTGATGCTCGTTCTCGATGGAGTTCGTGCCGGGTGTATCGACGATGTGGAAATCACGCAAGAACTCCGCAGGCACCTGCACCTCATCAAGTGTCGCTGTGATCGGCGTTACGAGATGCTCGGGGCCGTGTTTAAAGAACAGGATCTTTCCCGTGGTCGGCATCACACCCGTGCGGGAGAAGTCCTGACCAAACAGCGCATTCAGGAAGGTGGACTTGCCCACATTCACCTCACCCACCACGACAAAAACGAAGGGCTCTTTGAGGCTAGCCACCAAGTTATCCACGATCGCTATGGACTCGCCATCCGCCCCCAGATCACGCAGCACCACACCCAGCTTCGCCAGCTCGGCATCGAGCTGCGTGCGCAAGTGGAAGTAGGTATCACCGATCATTGGTGGAGATAGTTGAGAGTCGATGAGTTGAGGGTTGAGAGACTTAGAGGGAGCCTGCTCTGCCAGTAATCACAGAGGCATTCATGGGTTCGCTCTCAATTCCCTTCGGGGCTTCGCAACTCACCCCTCAACTCTCAACCTTCCCAGATCACTGCGGCAGCGGCGTCGGATCTTTGTCATCTACCGGCACAGCCGGGCGGATGACGACGCCCACGGGCATGTTGGCCTTCTCCATGTTCATGAGCTGGCTGACAGTGACAAACTGGAAGCCCTTGGCCAGCAGTTGATCAAACATCGACGGCATGGCCTGGATGGTCGGTGGGTGGATGTCATGAGCGAGCATGATGGAACCTGGACGCGCGCCATTGACCAGTCGGCTAGTGACCACTGACACACCCGGTCTGCGCCAGTCCTGCGGGTCCACCGACCACATGATCGTGGAGTAGCCAAACTCAGAGAACATCATCTGCTTAACCCGCGTATTGATCGCGCCATAAGGCGGTCGGATGAGGTGCGGCCGGTAATTCGCGACAGCGACCAGCGCATCCTCACTCTGCTGGAGTTCCGAGCGGATCTGCGCGTCAGAGCGACTGGTCAGACTGCAATGCGTCCAGGTATGATTCCCGATCTCATGCCCCTCAGCTAGGATACGCTGGATGATCTTCGGGTACATCTTGGCGTTCTTGCCGATGACAAAGAAAGTACACTTGATGTTACGCTCCTTCAGGATGTCCAGCAGCTTGGGTGTCAGCGACGGGTGCGGCCCATCATCAAAAGTCATCGCCAGCACTGGCTGCGTGATGTTCACCTGCGAGTAGCTGATCTTAGCCCCCGCTGGCGGCACATTCGGCATGGAGGATGGATTGTTCAGCCGTTTGGCCAGAGGGTTATCCTGGAGCAGGGCGACTTCTGCCAGCGTGCCCTTTTTGGCATCCGCCAGTTCGGCGGCTGAAGGCTGCTTATCGGTAGAGGAGCAGCCAGCGCTGCCCATGAGGATGCCAAACCAGATGCTGAGGTACATGCGTTGAGAAATCACGGTGCGGAGACTAAAGGCTGCCAGCATTTAGGAAAGCATGAAGTTTGTGGAAAATGAAGGGCATCCATTGAAGCAACCCAGAGCGGATCACACGTCGTAGCGGATGCCAGCCCCAAAGTGACCGGAAGA
>JBEBGU010000581.1:0-3618 GCA_040081325.1 Prosthecobacter sp. | reverse complement strand
CAAAGACTCGAAGGCCAGGTGCCCGCACTGAAGAAGAAGGGCCGCATCGCCATCGGTGCCGATGCGGACATCACCGTGTTCAATGCCGACACCGTGATTGATCGAGCAACCTTTGAGGCCCCCACCACACCATCGGCAGGCATTCCGCATGTCATCGTGAACGGCGTGTTTGTCGTGCGTGATGGACAGCTTGTGAAGGACGCAAGGCCTGGGCGTGCCGTGAGGGTGCATTGAAAGTGGTCCGCGTAGAGGACTGTGCGGACCAGCATCCAGTCAATCTCGGTTGCCGAAGGAAAAGGGCCAATCGCCCGTTTGAATCTCACTCACGACCATGAACACAAAACTCATCCTCAGCGCCGCAGTGCTGCTCTTCACCACTCGAACTCAATCAGAGGATGCCGCAGTCTTCCGCGATCTCTTCAATGGCAAGGACCTCACCGGCTGGGTCGATGTGAACACGAGCAAGGAGACGTGGAGCGTAAAGGACGGCCTGCTCGTGTGCAAAGGCCTGCCCATCGGCGTGATGCGCAGCGAGAAGCAGTATGAGAACTTCATCCTGCACATCGAGTGGAAGCACACGCAGGCCGGCGGCAACTCCGGCGTCTTCGTCTGGAGCGAAGGCAGCACACCGCCGGACCGCCCGCTGCCCAAGGGCATGGAAGTTCAGATGCTGGAGCTTCAGTATCCGTATCTGAATCCCGAGAAAGACGGCACGCCGCGTCATCTCGGCTTCGTCTCCGGTGAACTCTTCGGTGCGAACGGCCTCGAAGGCGTGCCGGACAATCCTCGTGGGCGTCGCAGCATGTCGTATGAGATGCGCTGCAAAGGCAAAGGCGAATGGAACACCTATGACGTCGTCTGCGTGGACGGCACAGTGAAGCTCTCCATCAACGGCAAGTTCGTCAACGGCATCAGTCAATCGACCGTGCGCAAAGGTTACCTCTGCCTCGAATCCGAAGGCGCGGAGATCCACTTCCGCAACATCCGCATCCTGGAGTTGCCTGCTGGCCGAGTGACGCCAGAGCAGACGGCTCCGGTGGTAAAGTAGGCTTGGCCTTCTTTATTTTGCGACGCTCACCTGCTTCACGAGTTCCTCGACCTTCGTTGTGATCTGCTCCTCCACAGTCTCCGTGTAAGGCGCACGGTGACCGTATTCGAACATCCCGGTCACACCTTCGTAGCCCCCTTCCCTGAGCACGCGCAGGCTGGGCACATAGCTGAGCAAATCGTTGTTGTAGCCGCACACCCAGGTGCTGTTCCAGCCATAGGCCGCTTTGAACTTGAGCGAATAATCCACCACAGTCTCACCCGTCAGCGCGATGAAAGTGAACTCAGAACCAAAGCGCCAGACATGGATGGGATACTTCACGCGATCAGGCGGTGATCCCAGCGTCTCATATTGGTGGATGAAGTGCTCAAACTCGCGTTTCGGCATACCGGTGAGGTTGGGCACGCGTTGTTTCAATTCTTCGAGCGGAAGGCCAGTCTGGAGTAACAACTCCGTCTCGCCCATCGCGGCGCGTATCGGTCCAGTGAGTGGCGTCATCGTGCCCGCGATCACCTGGCGCACCGCTTCAGCCAAAATTTTGCCATACATCGACGCCAGTTCGGTCGCTTCGATATCCTTCCCGCGAATGCGCGGCAGCGGATTCGCATCGCCACCGCAATTCTGCACAAACATCGCCACCAAGCCGGGAAACGACTTCTCCAACTCAAGCTGTGCAAAGCCCGCGTAGTCACCATTGATGCTGAGTCCGCCGAGTGCCGTCGTGTGGCACGAATAACCGAACACGATGGCCTTCAACTGCCCGCCCGACTTCACCGTGATCACCGGCACATCCTGATCCACCTGCCCGCCAAGTTTGCGGCTGTCTGGTCCGCGCGAGCGACGCCGGTTCACCGCCACTCCCGCCAGCCCTTGCTCAAAGGCCAGTTCCGCTGGCGCGAGGTTCGCAATGGCCTTGCTGATGACATCATCATACTTCGCATACACCATCGCCGTGTAGCGATCTCGCGCCGCAGCCTCCTCCGGCGTGAACTCATAATACAACCACAGCACATCCTCCGTCACCGGGCACGAGTGATTATGCGACGTGTTCAAGATCAGCCGCTCCCTCGGGATGCGATATTTCTCCAGCGCCGCCTTCGCTATTACCGCGATCATCTTGTCGCTCAAGCCCACCAAATCCGCCGTCACCAGCACCGAAGTCGCGCCCGAGTCGTCTTTGAGTGCCAGCGCCTTCAGCCAGATCGGATGCTCCACCCGCTCCGACATGCGAGTTTTGCCTCCATAGCCCGCGAGCGGCACGGACTCCGTCGGCGAAATGCCCGCCTTCGCAGCACCCGCCTGCCATGCCGCAAAGGAGGATGATGTGAAACAAAGCAGCAGGCTGAAAAGGATGGGGGCGATGTGTTTCATGGTGAACCAAGTCATTCCTTCCTACGTGGCTGCCGGGACTGCATTTCCACAGATCATGAGGAAGGGGATTGTTGGAAGGAGGACAACACCCGTTCCCCATCAGGTAAGTTTGCGCCTTACCTCGACGCTGCCAAACGCGGATAAGACCCTGTCTTGCGGGCCGTAATGTCCTCACGATGCTTCGACTTCTCAACAGCGGTTCGCCCTCATCGCGCCTTGGGCGGCGTGAGTTCCTTCGCATCGGCGGGCTGGGGCTGGGCGGTATGACCCTCAGTGACATGATGAGCCTTCAAGGCGCGATGAAGAAGGGGCACCCGGCGGTGAAGGACAAGTCGGTGATCTTCCTTTTCATGCATGGCGGGCCTTCGCAGTTCGAGACGTTTGACCCCAAGATGGATGCCGCCGCCGAGATCCGCAGTGTCACTGGAGAAATCAAGACAGCTATCCCCGGTGTTACCTTTGGCAGCACGTTTAAGAATCTGGCACGTCTGGCAGACAAATTCAGCATCGTGCGTTCTTTTGTCACGGGCGACAGCGTGCATGACATCAAGACCATCATGGGCAAGGACACGCTGAAGGCCAACATGGGTTCGCTCTACAGCCGCATCGCTGGTCCTCTGCATCGAGAGACGGCCATGCCAACAAATGTGGCGCTCTTTCCTCGCGCCGTCTCACCTGGGGCCATGGCGGCGTTCGACAAGTTCGGCGACTTCACCTCGGGTGGCGAGGTCGGTGCGGCTTACCGGCCTTTTGTTCCAGGCTCAGGAGGTGGCGCACAGGCAGACATGACCTTGTCACTCCCGATTCAGCGTCTCGATGATCGGCGGGCGTTGCTCAGCTCGCTTGATACATGGAAGCGCGAGATGGATTACGGCAGCGTGGTGGCGGGCATGGGTGCCAATCAGCAGATGGCCTTCGATTTGCTGCGACGTGGTGTGTCGGATGCCTTTGATCTGTCCAAGGAGGATCCTCGTCTGATCGCGCGCTACGACACCGCACCTTTGCTGCCCAAAGAGCGCATCAGCCCGCAGTGGAAGAACCTTGAACACTACGCCGACAATGCCTCATCGTTGGGCAAACTCCTGCTCCTCGCACGTCGCTTGTGCGAGCGCGGTTGCGGGTTCGTCACCGTGACCACCAGCTTCGTCTGGGACATGCACGCCGACAACAACAACGCCCCCCTCACCACTGGCATGGAC
>JBEBGU010000580.1:0-3618 GCA_040081325.1 Prosthecobacter sp. | reverse complement strand
CCAAACGCACCGTGGCCGAGCGCAAGCAGCTCGCGAGCTTTCGCCTGGCGCAGATGCCTGAGCACCGTCGCTTGAGTGAAGAGGAGGCTGCTTTGAAGAAGCAGATCGCCGCGGCGGAGGCGGAGATTCCGACCACGCTGGTCATGGAGGAGCAGAAGGAGATGCGTCCGACTTTTATCTTGATGCGTGGGGCTTATGACAAGCCCGGCGAGAAGGTCGTAGCCGCCACGCCGGCGGTTTTGCCGGCTCTCGCTGCTGATCTGCCACGCAACCGACTCGGTCTCGCCAAGTGGCTCGTGAGCCGCGAGAATCCGCTAACGGCCCGTGTCATCGTGAACCGCTTCTGGCAGCACTTCTTTGGCACCGGCCTTGTTCGCACGAGCGAGGATTTTGGCTCTCAAGGCGAGCCGCCAAGCTGATCGTGACCAGCGAGACCTATCAGCAGAGTTCGCGTCATTCGTCGGATCAGTCCGATCTGTCGAATCAATGGCTCTCACGCGGACCGCGGCATCGTTTGAGTGCGGAGGTGATTCGTGATCAAGCTTTGTCTGCGAGCGGGCTGCTGGTGGAGAAGATCGGCGGTCCAAGTGTGAAGCCGTATCATCCGCCGGGGCTTTATGAGCAGGTCGTGGCGCAGCGCGACAATCCCAAGGCCACCTACCAGCAAGGCAGTGGCGACGATCTGCACCGTCGCAGCCTCTACACCTACTGGAAGCGCAGCGTGCCGCATCCCGGCATGCTGCTCTTTGACGCGCCTTTCCGCGAGACTTGCGCCCTCCGTCGCTCGCGTTCCAACACGCCGCTGCAGGCGCTCAATTTGATGAACGACCCGACTTATGTCGAAGCGGCTCGGTTTCTGGCGCAACGCATGATCAAGGAAGGCGGCACGAGCATCGAGTCACGACTCACGCATGGCTTTCACCTGCTTCTCGGACGAAAACCGAGCCAACAAGAGCTCCAAGTCCTCGCCGCTGCGGTGGAGCGATCGATCAAAGACTTCACGAAAGACGCGGAAGCCGCCAAACAGCTCCTGACCTTCGGTGAAGCCAAGACGGACGACAAACTGAGCCCTGCTGAACTCGCCGCCTACACCACGGTCGCCAGCACGCTGATCAATCTCGACGAAACCATCACCAAGGAGTGACCTCATGAGCACCGAATCCTCCCTCGCACCCTTTTCGCGTCGCAACTGGCTCAAGAGCCTCGCGCTGGCATCGCTCGCGAATCCGAAGCTCTTTGCTTCGCCTGCGGCTCACTTTGCGCCGAAGGCGAAACGCATCATCTGGCTCACGCAGGCGGGTGCGCCGTCGCAGCTCGATCTGTTTGATTACAAGCCGGGGCTCGCGTCGCAGTTTGACAAGGATTTGCCGAACTCCGTGCGTGGCGAGCAGCGACTCACGGGCATGACGGCGGGGCAGAAGCGCTTCCCCATCGCGCCATCGGTCTTCAAGTTTGCGCAGCACGGCCAGAGCGGCATGTGGCTGAGCGAGTTGCTGCCGCACACGTCGAAGTTCGCAGATGAGATCTGCCTCATCCGCTCGCTGCACACCGAGGCCATCAATCACGATCCGGCGATGACGCTGTTGCAAACCGGGCATCAAATCGGTGGTCGGCCCGCGTTTGGTGCGTGGGTTTCCTATGGTCTCGGCTCCGAGAACGCGGACTTGCCTGCCTTTGTCGCGCTCATCTCACGGCCCAGTGGCCCCACCAACGCGCAGCCGCTGCACGAGCGCATGTGGGGCAGCGGTTTTTTGCCGTCGAAGTATCAGGGCGTGCGCATGAGCTCCGGCAAGGACCCTGTGCTCTTTCTTTCCAATCCACCGGGCATCACCACCGAGCGCCGTCGTGCCATGCTCGACGATGTCGCCGCGTTGAACCGGATGAAACTCGCCGATTACCACGATCCCGAAACGCAGGCCCGCATCGATCAATACGAGATGGCCTTCCGCATGCAGTCTGCCGTGCCGGACCTCGCCGATCTCTCCAAAGAGCCCGCCGACATCTACGAGCGCTACGGCCCCGAGTCGAAGAAGCCGGGAACGTATGCCGCGAACTGCATCCTCGCCCGCCGGCTCGCCGAGCGCGGCGTGCGTTTCATCCAGCTCTACCATCGCGGCTGGGACCAGCACAACAACCTGCCCAGCGGCATCAAGAGCCAGTGCCACGACACCGATCAGCCCACCGCAGCCCTGCTGGCCGAGTTGAAGGGGCGCGGGATGCTCGACGACACGCTGGTCATCTGGGGCGGCGAGTTTGGCCGCACGGTCTATTCGCAGGGCGTGCTGACGCGTGACAATCACGGCCGCGATCACCACCCGCGCTGCTACAGCGTCTGGATGGCCGGAGCCGGTGTCAAAGGCGGCCACGTCCACGGCGAGACCGATGACTTCAGCTACAACATCGTCAAAGACCCCGTGCACATCCACGACCTCAACGCCACGGCGCTGCACCTCCTCGGCCTCGACCACACCCGCCTCACCTACCGCTTCCAAGGCCGCGACTATCGCCTCACGGACATCCATGGCGAGATCGTGAAAGGTGTGCTGAGGTGACAAATCGCGCCTGACGCATTCCGCACACTCTTTGTCGTGGAGTTGCGCACGCTGAGACCGTTATCATCGACTCATGAAGCCTCTGCTCGTTCTCCTTCTAATCGCCACCACTTCTTTCGCCGACGACTCGGCCAAACTCATCGCCCTGCTCGCCAATGACGGCGTCGTGACGATCCCGGCGGGCGATTACCATCTCGATGGCGCACAGCCGATCCCGCTGCGCCCCAACACGACCGTCATGGCTCATGGCGCTCGCTTCATCCTTCCGGAGACACTGCCGGACCAGGCTCGCATCGTGCTTTTCGCCGGGGAAAACATCGCTCACTTCGCGTGGCATGGTGGCGAGTTCATTGGGCATGTGTTTGATCCGGCGAAGAAAGGCAACACCTGGGAGCCGAACGCGAACACGAAGGGCATCGAGATCACCACCACCAACGCGGGCGGCACGCACGACCTGCTTTTTCGCGAAGTGAAGGCCAACGGCATGGCCGCGGCCGTCATCGGCGTGCATGGCAAATACGGCAAGAAAAGCGATAGTGAAGTCGAGCACTACGCCGAGCGTGTCGCGGTGGAAAGCTGCACGCTTTTGCGCAGCGGGAAGTTCATGTGGGACTACGGCTACCTGTGGCAGATCGTGACCTTCCCCGAGGCTTACGAGCCTTGGGAGGTCGAGCGGGCCAAAAAATACTTCCGCACCGATTTGATGCACGACGTGACCTTTAGCGGCGATTTGGTGAAGTTCGACAACACGGTCAAACCCATCGCCATCAGCGCCACCGAGGAGCCGAAAGAGGCTCTTACCTTCATGGGCAGCGCTTTGCCGAAAAACATCACTCGCGGCCTGCAATACTTCGTCGTCGAATCCACGCCCGAGCACATCCAAATCGCCGAAAAGCCCGGTGGAGCAACGATTCGCTTCGAAGGCGACGGCAGCGGCCAACTCGCCCACAACATCAGCGCCACCTACCTCTCCGCCTACGCCCCGACGGGCAGCGGACCCGGCAAAGGAGCTTTTGACATCGTCGGCGCACGCGACGTGCGCGTCACCGGTTGCCAGCTCAGTGCC
>JBEBGU010000579.1:0-3618 GCA_040081325.1 Prosthecobacter sp. | reverse complement strand
ACGTATGAGACTGGCAAGAGCGGGGCGATAATCACCATAAACGCCTTCCAGTTGTGGGTGGAAAAGGAATCTGTTCAAAGCCGGAGCAAACTCATGAAGGCGGAATCTACCAATCGCATGAAGCACTTTATCGCGAAACTGAAGTGAGTCGTCTTCCAGCCACCCCGGGATACGGTGATGAAGCGATGGATGAAAGAGATGTTCGCAAGCAATCGGCACCATACATCTCTGTCGCTCAACATCCCCTTTGGTTGCCTTCTCATAGCAGGCGTCAATCTGGTCGGAAGGCAAAGTCAGGATTTCTGGCAGAAGCCCATCCAGCCGCGTGTCGAACCCAACTAGAAGAGTCCACGCGCTCTTTAATTTGCCGCACAGGGAACTGATTTTCTTAGCAACTTGCTGATCGGCCTTCATGCGGGAATTCGATGATCGCAGGTTCACAACTTCGCGTAAACCTCTGCGCCTTTCTCAACAAACTCCTTCGACTTCTCCTCCATCCCAGCACGCAGCGCTTCGTCATCGCTGACGCCGTGCTCCGCCGCATACTTCCGCACGTCCTCAGTGATCTTCATGGAGCAGAAGTGGGGGCCGCACATGGAGCAGAAGTGCGCCGTCTTGGCTCCGTCCTGCGGCAACGTCTCATCATGATATTCCCGTGCCGTCACGGGATCGAGTGACAGGTTGAACTGATCTTCCCACCGAAACTCAAACCGCGCCTTGCTCAAAGCGTTGTCGCGGTATTGGGCGCCGGGGTGGCCTTTGGCGAGGTCGGCGGCGTGGGCGGCAAGTTTGTAGGTGATGACGCCGGCTTTGACGTCTTCCTTGTTGGGGAGGCCGAGGTGTTCCTTCGGCGTGACGTAGCAGAGCATCGCGCAGCCATACCAGCCGATCATCGCGGCGCCGATGCCGCTCGTGATGTGGTCGTAGCCGGGGGCGATGTCGGTCGTGAGCGGCCCGAGGGTGTAGAAGGGGGCCTCGTGGCACCATTCGAGCTGCTTGGCCATGTTTTCCTCGATCATGTGCATGGGGACGTGGCCGGGGCCTTCGTTCATGACTTGGACGCCTTTGGCCCAGGCGCGTTTGGTGAGCTCGCCCTGGACTTCGAGTTCGCCGAACTGGGCTTTGTCGTTGGCATCGGCAATGGAGCCGGGGCGGAGGCCGTCGCCGATGGAGAAGCTGACATCGTAGGCGGCCATGATGTCGCAGATGTCGTCCCAATGGGTGTAGAGGAAGCTTTCCTGGTGATGGGAGAGGCACCACTTGGCCATGATGCTGCCGCCGCGGCTGACGATGCCGGTCATGCGGGAGGCGGTCATGGGGACGAAGCGGAGGAGGACGCCGGCGTGGATGGTGAAGTAATCGACGCCCTGCTCAGCTTGCTCGATGAGGGTGTCGCGGAAGAGCTCCCATGTGAGGTTCTCGGCTTTGCCGTTTACTTTTTCGAGCGCCTGATAGATGGGCACGGTGCCGATGGGCACGGGGCTGTTGCGCAGTATCCATTCACGCGTGGCGTGGATGTTCTTGCCGGTGGAGAGATCCATGACGGTGTCCGCGCCCCACTTGGTGGCCCAGCGCATCTTTTCGACTTCTTCCTCGATGCTGGAGGCGACGGCGCTGTTGCCGATGTTGGCGTTGATTTTGACGAGAAAGTTGCGGCCGATGATCATCGGCTCGAGCTCGGGGTGATTGATGTTCGCGGGGATGATGGCGCGGCCGGCGGCGACTTCGCTGCGGACGAACTCGGGGGTGATTTCGTTCGGGATGCGCTGGGGGAAGCGCTTGAAGATGCCAGGGGTGTAGTCGGTCTGATTGACTGGTTTGACCTGATTGACGATTTGGGCGGAGCCGACGTGCTGCTTGTCGAGGTCGTTGCGGACAATGTCGTTCGTCTGGTCGGCGATCTTGGCGCGATACATGTTCTCGCGAATCGCGATGAACTCCATCTCGGGGGTGATGATGCCCGCTTTGGCATAGGCGAGCTGGGTCACGACTTTTCCTGGCAGCGCTTTCAAAGGCTGGCGCTGGGCGTTGATGGGGGCTTTCAGCGGGCTGAGGAGGCCTTCGCGCTTGGCGGCGGCGTATTCGGCGTGGTTGGCGGTGAGGTAGCCGTTGTCGCGGGGCTCGATGGCTCGGCCTTCGTAGGCTTCCACATCGTTGCGGGCTTCGATCCAGGCTTTGCGCAGGCCGGGGAGGCCGGTTTCGACGGTGCCGGTGTAGCTGGGGTCGCCCCAGGGGCCGGAGGTGTCATAGACGCGGACGGGTTCATTGACCTCGATGCGGCCATTGAAGGCTTTGGTGGGGGAGAGCTTGATCTCGCGCATGGGGACCTGCACGTCCGGATGGATCTGGCCCTGCACATAGACACGGGTGCTGTTCGGGAGTTGTTCGCTGCTGTGCGGTTCGAAGGATTCCTTGGTGGCGATCATGGGAAAGTTGAGAGGTTGAGGAGTTGGAAAGTTCAGAGGCAACAAAAAAGCCATGCGCATCGGGCGGCATGGCTGTGGTGCTGAGAGTGGCTTTGCTCCCTGCGGCGGCATTACCCGCATCAGGTTCAAAGGGTTTCCCGCGTGTGCGGGATCTCAGCCGGCCAAGCCAGCGCCCCTGCGATTGACGGGATGAGTGTGCTGGACGGTGGGCGGGAAGTCAATGTCGAAGAACCCTGCGGAACCCGGACTGGAGCCTTGCGCTGGAGCGGGCAAACCGGCATCATCCGCTATCACATCACCATCCGTCCACGAACGCTGCACAGGCAGCGGTGGTCAGACATTCAACCCATCTCATCGCCATGAAACCCGAAGAGCGCGCCCAATTCATCCTCAGCCAGCTCAACACCGGCCTGCGCACGGAGTGGTCGCAGATCGAAGGACTGGAAGCCAGCCTGGAAAAACTCCTGCAGGAGGCGAAGAACCGCGCGGATGCCCACATCCCCGCCGCCAACCGGGCGACGTGGGAAGCCGCGTGGCAGGCTGTGCAGGACAAGCTCACCACCATCCATTCCTGTGCCGCCGAAGCGAGGTCGCGTCTGGATGCCGTGGGCAACCGGGATGCCTTGGAGCCCTGGAACACGATATCGGCGCATGACCGTGAACTTGATGCGCTCTTTGATACCCTCCGCGTCACCGGCCGCGAAGCCCTGCCCGGCGCGGAACTGGAGCCGTGGTATGACGGGTGGAAGGGACTCTGGGTGTCCATCGAGGATCATCTCGCCACGCTCCGCGCGCACATCATCGCCACCCGCTTCCGTCTGGAGATGCGCCAGGAGTATGGCGCAGACAAGGCTGACGAGGTCACGAGGCAGATCCTCGCGAGCCTGCCCGCCGACGCGAGCCTGGAAGACGCGGAAAAATACGCCGCGGAATACCGCATGGCCCACCACGAGGTGGAGGAACACCGCGAGCATCCCACCCTCCGGGACATCATCCGCGGCCTGTTCCTGCTGCCGGAGGAGACCCCCGAGGACCTGCTGGCACGGAGCCGCAAGGCACGGGCGACGAAGTAGGCAGGCGTCTTGAGTTCGCAGTCCCGCCCCCCCAGTCGAACTGGTGGCCGGAGCACGCCTCCGAAACTCATGTGCCGGTGATTTTTTTCTTGATGTTTTTGCCATGAACCGGCTAACCT
>JBEBGU010000578.1:0-3630 GCA_040081325.1 Prosthecobacter sp. | reverse complement strand
AGGCAGACTGGTCGTTTCGGCGAAGCCTTCCGCTGTGATTTGAGTTACCAAGAGGCGGCGGCCGTCTAGGCTCGTGGTGTCTGCCACTGGGGCCACGGGCTGAGCTGCTAGCCAGCTTTCCAGCAATGGCAGGGGGTTCATCTGTGGCCCGGCTTCCATCGCGAGGGCGTCCAGCCAGACTCCGCCCCATGTCGTAAGAAAGGCCTGATCAAAGATGCGGCCAGACTTTCCCTCAGCCTGGGCTGAAAGCAGCACTCTGGCACCCACTGGGCTGCGCAAGTCACGCCAATCTTGAGTGCGTGCTTTCTGAGTTCCCTGATTCATCAGCAGGCCTGTTTCGACTTGGCTAATAGTGGCCGCTTTCGGTGTCGGCACAGCTTTTCCGCTGCCTTGTAGCCCGAGCGCGCTGGCCACCATTTGCCAGTCCTCCTTTCTCTCCCAAGGCAGGCCGGTCAGCAGCAGTGGCACTTTCTTCAGAGCCAGTGCAGCGACTAGCTCGGCAAGGTTCTTTTGACGATCAGCGCCGAGCTTCAAGCTCTGATCCAAGATCACCGCATTCACACCGATATGAGCAGGCATCAGATCCGCCAGTGTCCCGGCGCCGGCGTCTTGGTAGATGATCTGATACCCCAGCCACTCTAAGGAACCCTGGAGTACATTCGCGGTGAAACTCTCACGCGCACTGCCACTGTGCAGCACGAGAACGCGGCGAGTGATTTCATCCAGCGGACCGAGGTTGACGCCGTCCAAAGCAGCGGTCGTGAAGAACGGCACGCCACCGAGTTCACGAAAACGGGCCGTGCGCGCAGCGATGTCACTCGGCTGTTCGGGATCTGCAAAGGCCACCACATACGGCTGCACACCTTGGCGCGTGGACTCACGCAGGCGATTTTCCAGAAGCAGGGCTTCTTTTTCGCCTTTTTTCTCCATGAATACAATGCCATCCAGATGCCGCCTTGCCTCACTCAGCAGATCAAATCCGCCTTCAAGAAATAGCAACTTGTCGGGATAGGTGGCCTTCATGATGGCAAGAACGCGCAGGACGGCAGAGCGCTCAGCATCATGGCTGATCGTCTCCGTCTCGCTAAAAACTACGCCATCAAAACCACGCTCAGCCGCCGCCTCTGCCATTTCATGTACGACCACTGATGCCCAGCCTGGGTGTGTCGCATCTAGCCGGGACATGCCGCGCACATTGCCTTCCAGCAGCGGCACGCCGAGTTGCTGAGCGCGGAGAGCTGCGGGTGAATTTGTCGCCACTTCAAAGAGCGGCACGCGCGCCAAGCACTTGTTTTCTAATGCATGAGCGGACTCCAGATCCACCTGGGCATCCACGCGGAGAATGCACAAATCAAAGGCACTCAGTCCCCATGAGGCCGGTTTGGCTGAAAGATCGACCATCAACCTCGTTTGCGGAGCCGCCTGAGAAGTTCCGAGCGTGAAAAGGGCCAAAAGCCCCATGCAGCAGTAGCTCAGACGATGGGTGCGGGAGAAGGGCTGTGTGAACATGTATCAAAAGTGAGAACATGGTCATTTTAGCGTCTCGGTTTATAAAAGCAATAATAGTCGGAGGCTTTACGAAAGTCTTACCAGCCGTTGTGCGGGCCGCCAAATCGTCGGAAGAGCGTGGCTTTAGGCACTTCGTTCGTAGTCGGGTGAAAGCACTCAACACCACCGATCTGGCCTCATTCAATCGCTCAGATCAGGACTTGGTTGATCACACACCTGACGGAGCTCGCTTTCGGGTAAACAGCATCATCTCACTAGAATTTTACAACCTCATGACAGCGACCTGACAAGTGACCACGAATCCATGGCAGGGTCCTCACAGATCGAAAGATCGAAGCTTTCACCAAAGGGTGTGGTTGACCGATTTGGCTGTTGGCAATCTACCGAATGAAAAAGGGGCGGACCGAGTGGTCCGCCCCAAGCTTTTTCAGGGATGAGCTGGAATGACCAGCTTCAACGAAGTTATGCCGCTGGATTGAAGGCGCGAATGGCTACGACCTTCACCGAGCGAGTGGCACCAGTGTCTGTTGGGAGATCGGCATCTTCGCCCACCTTCTTACCGATGAGCGCCTTGGCGATCTCGGAAAGGTAGGAGACGATGTTCTTCTCGGTATCGCCATCCCAAGCTCCAAGGATGCTGTAAGTCTCAGCTACGCCAGTGTCTGTGTAAGTGAAGTCCACCACGGTGCCGATGCCGACTTTCTTGGTCGTCACTTTGGCAAAGTCGGTGCCGCGAGCATGGCCGACTTCACGCTCCAACTGCTCTTTCATGCGGTTTAGCACGGCTTGCTGGTCACGGGCTGCTTTGTAGCCACCGTTTTCACGAAGGTCACCTTCATCACGAGCGATCTGGATCTCGCTCTTGTTGTGCGGGATCTTCACGTTCACGAGTTCATCGAGTTCAGCCTTCTTCTTTTCCAGGCTGTCCCATGAGACGATCAGGCTCTTGTCCTCACGCGCTTCGGAGCTTTCTTCCGTCATGGCTTCAATCTCAGGCCGTGCTTTGATCACACGCGCCAGCAGAGAGCGGCGGGTAAGTTCATCGAGAACGGATGAAGTGAGCAGGCGCTTGGCAAAGAGGCGCAGCGACTCATCGTCGGTGTCCTGCACGAGTTCATGAATGAGTGTTTTGTCGTCAGAAAGCTGAACGCTGAGGCGACCGGCACGCTTTGGTCCGCCTTGGACTTGATCGTCTTCGACGGCATCCAGAATAGCATTGCCCAGATCGATGCTGAAGACGGACTTGGCCAGTCCACCGCGCTCTTTGCAGATCCAGATCAGTAGATCGGAACTGAGGGTGCGGTTGCGGACTGCTTTCTTGAGGAACTCAGAAAGAACTTCCAGTTCGCCATTGGCATCGAGCACGACAGCGATCTCAGCGACGGCACGACCACCTGTGCGCGTGAGGTGATTGAGGATTTCAGGCACCCAGACACGTTCTGGGAAGGCTGCCGGGAAGGAGCGATACATGCGCCCGAGCATGGCGACTGGTAGTCCGCCGATGTTTTCAGCCAGCAAAGGACGAGCCTCACAAACAAGATCCGAAACCTTCATGGAACCCAGCGGTGCAGTGCCTTCTGGGATCGACTCGATGATTTCATCACGAGCCAGAAGCAATTGCAGGCTCTCTTTCAAATGCAGTCTCCAAGCTTTGCGAACGGTGTCCGAGATGTCTTGGAAGACGGGCTTGAGTTCGTTAATGGCATCTTCAAAGAGATCGAGATCCTTTGAGATCAGCCCCAGCGCGGTCAGTTTGCCCTTGAGATCGCGTTTGGCCAGGAAGCCCTGCACCATGCCGCCGCCTGGCTTTTCTTTGGAGTCACGCAGCACGAGTGGGTCCTGACGTTTGCTCGGCACCACGATGTGGCGTGCGGCTTTGAGGGTCTTTTTTGCCGACTCCCACCACTTCTTGTAGTCGGCTTCAGCAATGATCAAAGGCTTCAGAAGCGCCTCAAGACGGTCGAGCGACATCTGGCTGCCAGAGGAGGTAAGCGCGAGCTCAACCAACTCTGTTGGATTCTTTTTCGACATCTCTTTCAAGCCAGCCAAGTCGATCAGGCGGCGTGACAGGAGATGCTCATCAGGCAAGACCTCTAGGCTAGTGAGGGCAAAGCCCAACTT
>JBEBGU010000577.1:0-3646 GCA_040081325.1 Prosthecobacter sp. | reverse complement strand
AGGCCATGGCAAACAACAGCTTCCTCATCTGGCGCGGCGGCCAAGTGAAAGACTTCGAGCTGCGCGCCACCGTCCGCGTCATCGGCGACAACAACAGCGGCATCCAATACCGCAGCCGCGAGCTGCCGGAGGTCGCCCCGTGGGTCATCACCGGCTACCAGTGCGACATCCATCCCGCCATCGAGCACACCGGCATGACCTACGAGGAGAAGGGTCGCGGCATCTTCGGTCTCAACGGCAAAAACGTCCTCCTCGACTCCGATGGCACCCTCTGGCAGCTCAGCGAGCACGCGCCCGTGAAGGCAGACGTCAGCCAGTGGAACGAATACATCATCACCGCCAAGGGCAACCGCCTCACCCATCAAATCAACGGCCAGCCCACCTCCGAACTCATCGACCACGACGAAAAGAAACGTGCCTTGGAAGGCCTCCTCGCTATCCAACTCCATCGCGGCAACCCCAACCGCGTCGAAATCAAAGACCTCCGCCTCAAAGTGCTGCCTGAGTCACCGCTTGTGCCGTTTGATGCCGCAAAACTCTCCACCGCCACCAAGATCAAGAAGCCCCGCACCAGCAGACCGCAAGGCACCGGGCCGGTGGTGCCGGTGAAGAAGTAGTTAGCCCACTGGTCATGACCGCTTACATCCAGAAGCACCAAGGCGAATTCGCCAACATTAACACACTTACCGCCTTTCTCGGATTTCGTGAGAAAGGCTATGAGTTACACTGTTTTGAGTTTACCGAGCTTTCCGAAATTGAAATCACAGCGGAAACCCCTGTTGTGGGCGGCATTCCAGTAGTTGTAGCCGCACTTGAACGCCTTGGTGTGTCCGTGCCTCTTCTTCCCTCGATTCCAGCCGAGATTCAAAAGTTCGCAGCGCGGGCGACTTGGCAGGGCACCATGCAAGATGCTCGAAATGCTGTTGCGGAAGGTCGCTCAGTTTTTGTGAAGCCTACCCCCATAGATCGCAAGCTCTTCACTGGTGTCGTCTTCCACATGTTCCGAGACACCATTCAAACGGCGCATGTGCCATCCGACTACCCTGTGATCTGTTCCGATGTTGTCGAGTTTGTGTCTGAATATCGCTGTTTTGTCCTCGATGGGGAAATCTTGAACATAAGACACTACAAAGGAGACTTTCGTGTATTTCCAGATGTCAGCATCATAGATTCAGCTGTCGCCGATTATCGGCATGCGCCTGCCGCTTATGGCATTGATTTTGGTGTCACTCGCGATGGAAGAACTTTGCTAGTCGAAACAAACGAGGCCTACTCGCTCGGATGCTATGGGTTAACACCGTTGCTGTACAGCACATTGATCGAACGTCGTTGGAATGAACTCACCAAGGCACCTGCCGGTTCATAAATGCACCAGATCAAAAAGATTCCGAGCAACTCGCGACCATCAGAACAAACCCATCCTCTGCTCCTCCGCCCCTCTGCGGCAAAAATGAGCGTCCAGGCCGTTCGCTTTGCCGCAGAGGAGCAGAGAGGCAAAGAGGCGGAGTTTGCATGAATCCCTCATTTCTGGTTTCTCCGCGTTCTCTCCACCTCAGCGGTGCAACATCCACACACGCCCCTCGTTCTCGCACCATGCACCGCGCCCTCGCCTTTCTCTTCCTTGCCCTCTGCCCTTCGCTCTTTGCGCAAAAGGCCAAGAAAGCCGCGACACCACCGCCCACGAAGCCGCCGCTGGAAGCGGTGGATGTCACGAAGCTGCCGGAGGGCGCGACGCAGCTCGATCTGTTCCTGCTCATGGGCCAGTCGAACATGAAAGGGCGCGGCGTGATGCCGGAGGAGCCGAAGCGTGATCCGCGTATCGTGATGATGCACCTGCGGGACGACCAGTGGTACCTGGCGCGGCATCCGCTGCACCTCACGGGCGATGCGAAGACCTTCCAAGGCCACGACAACGCAGGTGTAGGCCCTGGGCTGGCCTTTGCGGAGATACTGGCGGCTGCGAATCCGAAGGCGGCGATTGGTCTGGTGCCCTGCGCGGTCGGTGGATCGTCCATCAAGCTCTGGCAGAAGGGCGCGAAGCTCTACGAAGAGGCACTGCGCCGGGCGAAGCTCGCCCTGCAAACCACCGCGCCCATCAAAGCCCGCATTCGCGGCGTGATCTGGCTGCAAGGCGAGGCGAACGCGAATCCGCAGGAGCTTCCGCAACATGCGGAACGTCTCCGTGCGATGATCGAGTCGCTGCGTTCCGACCTCGCGCTGCCAGAGCTGCCGTTCATCGCATGCACCATCGGCGAGATGAAGCCGGAGCCGCTGCTCACGAATCTCAAGGCGATGAATGAAATCCAGCTCGCCTTGCCGAAGTCGGTGCCACACACCGCGTGCGTCGATGCGCGCGATCTGAAGACGCACATCGGGGATGGAGTCCATTTTGATGCCGCTGCACAGAATGAAATCGGCAAACGTTTCGCCGCGAAGTTCGTCGAGATGACGAAGTGACGTAGCATGGGCTTTCTAGCCTGTGCCTCTGTTTCCCCCAAAACCACAGCCTAGAAAGGCTATGCTACCATGAGAACCGCCATCCTCGCCCTTCACCTTCTTGCCGTTTCGATGATCTCAGCTTTCGCGCAAAACGACGCCATCTGGCTCGGCGAAAAAGGCATGCTCATCTTTCACGACGCCTTCGAGCGCGAGGAAGACGGCAACTTGGCCAAGGCCATCGGCAACGGCTGGAACAGCGCGACGGCGGATCGCGTGCCGCACATCAAGATGGCAGACCTAGATGAAGGCATCCTCAAAATCGCCAGCGCCTCCGTCGAGGCCAAACACGCGGCGCACATTCATCATGAGGCCGGGTTTGCCGATGGTGGCGCGGTGATTCGCTTCCGCTTTCCCGGCCTCAACAAGGCGGAGACACTACAACTCGGCTATGTGGATCGCGAAACCACGAAAGGCGTCCATGCCGGCCATCTTTGCTACGGTGTTCTTTCGCAATCGAGCATCACCCTCGTCGATCACAAAACCGGCATCATGAACCTCGAAAATCGCAAGCGTCGCGATGACGCGGTGGCGAAGAAAGTAAAAATCCCCACGGACCTCGAGGCGCTGCTGAAGACCAAGAGCCTCAACGTGCCCTACAAAGCAGACACCGAGTGGCACGAACTCGTCCTCGTCACCGAAGGCGATGAGATGCGACTCAGCATCGACGGCAAGCTGCTCGCGAAGCATCGCTCCGAAGGTTTCGCACATCCGATGAAACGTTGGTTCAGCTTTCTCGTGAACAATACCGTCTGGATCGACGACGTGAAGATCTGGAAGGTGCGTTGAAGTCCTGCACATCCCATCTCATGAACACACCTCTGCTTCTCTCCCTGTGCCTGTCCGCCTGTTGCGCGTCACTCCAGGCCGCCACGCCGAACATCATCCTCATGATGGGTGATGACCACGGCTGGGAGGAGACGGGCTACCACGGCCATCCGCATGTGAAGACACCCGTATTGGATGAAATGGCCGCCACGGGGCTGCGCATGGATCGCTTTTACGCCGCGCATTCGAGTTGCTCGCCGACGCGGGCGAGTTTCCTCACCGGACGGCATCCGAATCGCATGGGCACCTTCGCACCTGGGTGGTCGTTCCGGCCAGAGGAGATCACCAGCGCGCATCTTCTGAGCAAAGCAGGCTACCACTG
>JBEBGU010000576.1:0-3647 GCA_040081325.1 Prosthecobacter sp. | reverse complement strand
ACGAAATCATTGATAACGCCAAACTGATCAAAACCCCTACGGAGCTCCACTGGTTGCGCGAGTCCTGCGCGGTGGCGGAAGCGGCACTCTACGAAATGGAACAGGCCATCGTTCCCGGGGTCTCGGAGCTGGAGCTCTTTGGGATTTTCAATGGCGCACTGCTCGCCCGCGGCGGCGAGATGTGCAGCACGCGGTTACTGGTTTCGGGTGAGAAGACCAATCCCTGGTTTTATGAAGCGGGAGAGCGCACGGTGCGCCCCGGCGATCTGGTCGGGATCGATACCGACATGACGGGACCCGAGGGGTATCTCTGCGACATTTCGCGCACCTTCGTCGCGGGTGATTTCAGTGCGGCGATCTGTCCTTCGACGGTGTCCAATTTGAGACTTGGAGACTGGGACTTGAAGCCTTTCGGAGCCACGCGGTAAATGGTGCCGCTGCATGTCTCATCGGTATCTTGATGACCTCCGGTGCGTTTATCAAACCAGTCGCTGATGTAGATCGCACCATCGGTACCGACGCAGACATCGCTAGGGCGGAAGAGTGTGTGGCTTTCGTCAGACATGTTGTCTTTTCCGCCGACGAAGTCGCTGCCTTTGAAGATGCCCGTTGTGTTCGTCGTGCAGAAGTCAAAACGCTCCAGCTTCATGCCCGCGCCATCAGGTTTTGGCAGGTAGCCGAAGACCACGTTGCGACCCGTTTCACAGCTCAGGAGCAGACCGTTCCACTTCTCACCGAGCGCACCGTTTTCATAAAAGCACATGCCAGTCGGAGCGCCGCCACCATAGACATCACCCGCTGGGATGCTGCCCGGATCATCCTGACGCCATTCAGCCTCAGGGATCGTCTGACCAGGACGCTTGTCCGCGCGCCATTGGCGCTTCCCATCGCGTGAGAAGAAGCCAAACGATCCACCTTCGATCAAATGACTCACACGGCAGGCTGGTGGGTCGTCGTTGTCATTTTGAAACATGTCACCGAGTGAGTTGCGCACGCCCTCGTAGCTGTTGCGGTAGTTGTAACCGAGGATGCGCACACCGTGACCGCCAGGCTCCATGCTGGCGGTGAAACCACCGACATAGACATGGCCATCATCGCTCTTTTCGCCCGCATACGGATTATTGAGATAAGCGCCACCGATGCGGAAGGTATTGCCGCTCTTGTCGCTGAAATTAGCGCCGCAGTTGCCATTGCTAAAATACCAGCGCCCATCAGGCCCGGCATAGACCGAGTGCAGGCTGTGATCGTGCTGAGGCTGCTCGAAACCTGTGAGCAGGATCTCCCGCTTATCTACAGCAGGATCAAACTTGAGGTCACGATTCACGTCGGTGTACATGATGATGTTCGGCGCGTTGGAGACGAGCACCACGTTGTCAAACACGGCGACTCCTAGCGGGCATTCCAGTTCCTTCTCACGGACAAAGACGTGCGACGAGTCAGCCTTGCCATCGCCATCTGTGTCTTGCAGGACACGGATTGCATCGCCCTCACGACTGCGCCCGCTATGGCGACGATAATTGACGCCCTCAGCCACCCAGATACGGCCCGCAGCATCCACATCCATGTTGGATGGATTAAAGAGCATTGGTGAAGTGGCCCACACCGTGATCTCCATGCCTTCAGGCACCTTAAACATGCTCGTATCCAGATGCGCCGGAGTCACCTTCGTCGCATCAAAAGCAGGTGCGGCCAGATCTGGCGTGAAGGCAGGCTTACCCGCTTCAAACACCTTGTCCTTTTTTGGCTTATCAGGTTTAGCTGCCGTCAGAGAGAGGGTAAGACCGGTGAAGAACGCTAGGGCGGTGAAGGATCGCAGCATGAGGGGTGGAGAGTGAAGGGCCGAGATGAACGGGCAAGCCGTTTGTGGTCTTGCCGAAAGATGAAATCAAAAAAAGGCCCGCCCCTCGCGAGATCGAGAGTAGGCAACCCATTGAATCAGATGCGTCTGATTGCGCGTTTCTATAAAAAGTCTATTTCGGAGCATATTCAGACTTGCTTGTCCCGCAAAGTTGACTACCTCATCCGCCCCCATCAGCGCGGGTAGCTCAGCGGTAGAGCAGTTGGCTTTTAACTAATTGGTCGAGGGTTCGAACCCCTCCCCGCGCACTCTGGTGGATGTTAGTTTTGTTAGTGTTCGTTGTTTAGCTTTGCCCAGATAGCTCAGTGGTAGAGCAGTTGGCTCTTAACCAATTGGTCGTGGGTTCGAATCCCTCTCTGGGCACTTCCTCTGAAATCAGAGGAGGTGCAGACGTTGCAGCTCAATAACACACGCCTTGTAGCTCCCTGAAATGTGGAGTGCTGCCAGGACAGATCTCTTCATGAAAGGTCTCCCCTCCCCCTCGCGATTACTTCGTCCCATCCCCATGACCGACTCTTCCACTCTCAACCGCCGCCGCTTTGTCCAGACCACCGGCAGTGCTGCCATCATCACCGCCGCCACCAGCCTGCGCGCTCAGCAAAAAGCCGACTCCACAGAAACGCTACGCATCGGATTGGTCGGCTGCGGCGGGCGCGGAACAGGCGCGGCCTCACAGGCTCTTGCCGCTGAGTACAATGGCAAGATCGTCGCCATGGCAGATGTGGACATGAAGCAGATCGACGGCAGCATCGCCAGCCTGTCACAGAAGTTCCCGGACCGCGTCGATGTAAAGCCCGACAAGAAATTCATCGGTATCGACGCCTACAAGCAGCTTATCGACAGCGGTGTCGATGTCGTGCTTCTCGCAAGCCCTCCCGGCTTCCGCCCACTGCATCTGATGGCTGCCGTTGATGCCGGGAAGCACATCTTTTGTGAGAAGCCCATGGCCGTGGACACCATCGGCTATCACATGGCGATGGCCGCAGTGGAGAAAGCCAAGGCAAAGAAGCTCAACCTCGTCGCCGGCTTCTGCTGGCGCTACAGCACCTCACGGCTTGAAGCCTTCAAGCGTGTGCTCGGCGGCGACATCGGCAAGATCACCAGCATCCTTTCCACCTACCACACCGGCCCGGTCAAACCCATGCCGCCAGCCAGTGCGCGCCCGGCGGGCATGAGCGATGTCGAGTGGCAGGTGCGCAACTGGTACAACTTCTCCTGGCTCTGCGGCGACAGCATCGTCGAGCAGGCCGTGCATAGCGTGGACAAGATCTGCTGGGCCATGGGCGACAAGCCACCGATGAGCTGCATCGGCACCGGCGGACGCCAGATCAAGGCTGAAGACGGCAACATCTTCGACCACTTCCACGCCGCTTATGAGTGTGAAAACGGCATCTACTGCCACCTCGCCAATCGTCAGATCAAAGGCTGCCAGGGCCACAACCAGGACATCATCCGTGGTGAAAAAGGTGCGCTCATCATCGGCAAAGGCGGTGATCCATTCATCGACGGGCCGAAGCGCTGGCGCTTCCGTGGTGAGGAGAAAAACATGTATGACCTCGAACACGAGGCCCTCTTCAATTCCATCCGCAAAGGTGAAGTCATCAACAATGGCGACCGCATGATGCTCTCCACCCTCGTCGGCATCATGGGCCGTGAGGCGGCCTACACCGGCCAGCTCATCACCTGGGATCAGATGCTCGCCTGCACCCAGGATCTCGCTCCTGACAATCTCAAGTGGACCGACAGCTTCACCCCCACGCCGATGCCGCTCCCCGGCATCACCAAGTTC
>JBEBGU010000575.1:0-3649 GCA_040081325.1 Prosthecobacter sp. | reverse complement strand
TCAGCAAAGAGGAGGCGCACACGCGAGATCGTTATGGCCGCAATCGCTGGGGCCAGCAGTTGCTGCTCGCGCGCCGTCTCGTCGAGTCTGGCGTGGAAATCGTCACCACTCAGTTGAGCGGGCCGCTATGTGGCCGCGTTAGCAATTGGGATGATCACGCGGTGAATCAGCATCAGTTCGAAGCGCTGCGCTTTCGCATGCCAAACTATGACCGCGCCGTCTCCGCACTCATTGAGGACGTTTACGCTCGTGGTCTGGGCAAGCGCGTGCTCGTCGTCGTCACGGGCGAGTTTGGCCGCACGCCGAAGATCAGTTTTGATCGTAGCACGGGTGCTGGTGATGCCAGTGGTCCTGCGGGTACGCTCCAGCCGGGTCGTGATCACTGGCCGCGTGCTTTTACCAATATCTGGGCGGGTGGCGGCATACAGACCGGTGGCATCATCGGTGCCAGTGACAAGCGCGGTGAAGACGTCATCGAGCGCCCTTGCGGCCCAGGCGACTTCCTGGCCACGATCTATCATCACCTCGGCATCGATGGCACCAAAGTTTTCATCAAGGACTTCAATGGCCGCCCAACGCCTATTGTCGATCATGGTAAGCCTATCCCCGAGTTGATAGCCTGAGTTGATGGACCCTGGAGCGATGGAGAATGCTGAATGCGCACGTAGTAGAGCGTCTCTATGAAACGCCTTTGCATTCGTCTCTTCGCCCTCCTTCCGCTCGCCGCATTTGCTCAATCCGGTCCGCCACCAAAGGCACCTGACGTGCCGAAGGACCTGCCACCACAGATCGAGACGTTGCAACCTGGTGTGAAACTCACGCTGCTGGCCGAGCATCCCGATCTCGTCACGCCGACGGGCATTGATGTGGATGACAAAGGACAAATTTGGCTGGCCTCGTGCCACACGCATTTTCGTCCTGAAGGTTACGCTGGGCCGCAGCACGATGAGATTCTGGTGTTCGACAAGGACGGCAAAAACCGCCGTGTGTTTTACAACAAGACCGATGCCACGATGCACGTCGAATGCGGGCCGGATGGCTGGATCTACCTCGCGGAGCGGGATCGCATCCTGCGCGTGAAGGACACGAATGGCGATGGCGTGGGCGACTTGGAAGAGAACCTCGCCACGATGAACACACTCGCGGATTATCCGCACAACGGTCTCAGCGGCATGGCCTGGCATCCTGATGGCGGACTCGTCTTCTCGCTCGGCGAAAACTTCGGCAAGGACTGGACCATCACCGGCACCGATGGCTCCAAAGTCAGCGGTCGCGGTGAAGGCGGTGTCTTCCGCTGCAGTGCCGATGGCAAAGGCCTCCGCCGCATCGCTCGCGGTTTCTGGAATCCTTTCGGACTGCTCGTGCGCAAAGATGGCGAAATCTTTGCCGCCGAGAATGATCCCGGCAGCCGTCCGCCATGCCGTTTGCTCAATGTCGTCGAAGGCGCGGACTACGGCTTTCAGTGGGTCTATGGCAGCGCACCCGTGCATCCCTTTGTCGCATGGAATGGCGAACTGCGCGGCACGCTCGGCATGGTGCATCCATCAGGCGAAGGGCCGTGCGCTGTCGTCGAACTCGGCGGCGGTGTGATCATCCCGAGCTGGAGCGATCACAGCATCGACTACTTTCCGCTCACACGAAAAGGCGCGGGCTACACGTCCGAACGCATCCCGCTCGTGCGCGGCAGCGACTTCTTCCGCCCCACCTGCATGGCCGTCGGTCCTGATGGTGCGTTCTACATGAATGATTGGGTGTTCAGCTCGTATCCGATTCACGGTCGCGGAAGGCTGTGGAAGCTCGAAGTCACCGACGCACCCTGGATCGCGAAAAAGCAGCCCATCACAGCCGAGGCTGAGCTTGCGAAAAAACTGCGCTCAGGTGGAGCTAAGTTCGAAACCGCCAGGCTCCTCGAACTCGCTCGCGGAAACGACGCCTACCTTTCCGATGCAGCGCTCACCGCGCTCTCACGCTCCGGCTTGACGGTCGAATTCGTCAAAGCCCTCGCACCTCAAGATCGCGTCTGGGCCTTCGTGGCGATGCGGCGTGAGGACATGGGCGATGAGGGATGGGTGCGTGCCTTCTTCAGCGATCCAGATCCTGAAATGCGTTTCGAGTGCCTCCGCTGGATCGCGGATGCCGTGATGAAAGGCTTCGCACCCGAAGTCGAGGCGATGCTTTCCGATCCCAAGCTCGACTTCCGTCTCTTTGAAGCTGTGCTCGCCACTTGGAATACTTTGCGCGGCGAACCCGGTGCGGGCATCACCAATCCCGAAGTCCTCGTCGAGCGCATCACGAACCCGAAAACACCCGCCCGCCTCAAAGGCTACGCGTTGCGTCTCGCTCCACCCACTCACAAAGCCCTCACTCTCGAACTCCTGCGCGAGTTTGCGAACAGCGCCGACGAAGTCCTCCAGTTCGAAGCCGTGCGCACTCTCGCCGCACGCCGCGCCAGCGCCGAGATCGCCGCCGATGACAAACGCAGTCCGCAACTCCGCGCCGAGGCCATCCTCGGCACTGACGACACAGCGCTGCTGAAAAAACTCGCCGCGAGTGACAACGCCACCATTCGAGATGAAGCCAAACGCGCCCTCCGCTTCACCGATGGCTTCACTCCTGCCACAAATCGCCCACCCTTTGATCAAACCGATGCCTGGCTCAAGCTCCTCGACACTCTGCCCGGCAAACCCGACACCGAAAACGGCCGCCGACTCTTCTTCAACACCAAGGTCGCCATCTGCGCCACCTGCCATCGCCACAATGGTCGTGGCAACGTCGTCGGACCCGATCTCACCCTCATCGCGCAGCAGGGCGACCGCGCCGCCATCCTCCGCTCCATCCTCGAACCGCATCGCGAAGTCGCCCCGCAGTTTTACCCATCGCTCGTGAAGCTCAAAGACGGCACCGAGTTCACCGGCATCCTCCTCCGCTCCTCAAGCAGTGAAGTCTTCCGCGACCTCACCGGCAAAGAACGATCTTTCCCCGAAGCCGACGTCATCAGCCGCACCGAAATCAAAATGTCCCTCATGCCCCCCGGCCTCGTCATGTCGCTCACCGATGCCGAACTGCGCGATCTGCTGGCGTTTTTGACCGAAGGCAAATCACAGCTCTAAACCTCTCCATGCCATGAATCGCACTCTCTCAATCCTCTTTGGCTCTCTCTGCATGTCATCATCTCTCGCCTGGGCGGCTGATCCGCTTGTCTTCATCTCCGCGTTCGCCTCAGGCGACAAGGCGGCCATTCATGCATTCACGTTCGATGCAGAAGCAGGAGCGCTGAAACCACTCCATCGAACGGCTGACATTCAGAATCCATTCTTCCTCGCGGTCTCGCCGGACAAACGATTCCTGTATGCCATCGATGCGGAGAAGTTCGGCGGCGAGGAGGATGAATTCGTCGCGGCGTATACCATCGAAGGCCGCACCGGCGAGTTGAAGAGGCTCAACAAGCAGTCCGCACGTGGCACGGCTTCCTGCTATCTCGATGTCGATGCGACCGGCAAATCAGTGCTCGTGGCGAACTATTCATCAGGCAGCGTGGCTTCGCTGCCTGTGCAGAAAGACGGTTCCTTGGGCGAAGCTGCTTCATTTGTGCAGCACAGCGGATCGAGCACCGATCCTGAGCGGCAGAAAGGGCCGAATGCACACAGCA
>JBEBGU010000574.1:0-3652 GCA_040081325.1 Prosthecobacter sp. | reverse complement strand
GAGTAGCGCCAAAAGCAGCCGAGGGTGATGGCCACGAGCAGGGTGAGCTGCATCTCCATGATGAAGTAGCGGCTGTAATAAACCATCATGGGTGAAACAGCACTCATGAGCATGGCGAGCGCGGTGCCGAGCCTGCCGAGCACATCACCAAAAAGGAGTGTGACGATGAGGAGTCCCATGCCGCAAAGCACGGCGACGAGTCGCAGATCGGCCTCTGTCCAGGTCAGCGGGTCACCCCAGCCAGCGATCTTTCCCCAGAGGTTGCTGACCTGATGCAGGGCGGGGCCGTGGTAGTCCTTGGGGTCGTATTTAAAATGGCCTGTCTGGGTATAGTCGGCGAGCTTCATGCCGAGGATGGCTTCATCCGTGTGCATGGGGCGGCGGTCGAGTCCGGGGAAGCGATAAAAAGAACCGAGGCTCAGGGCCAGAACGACCAGGAACAGGAAGGAGTAAATGGAGATGGAGACCTCTTTGCGAACAGCCATGGGGCGTGCATCATGGCGGCATCTGGGCCGCGTGCTAGCAGGAAATGGTGCTCATCACAGGCGTCTGGCCTCGGTCACGTCGAGCTTCAGAACTTTCCACGCGGACTCGACGGGTACTACGGTGACTTTGGCGGTGTAGCGGTTCACACGAGTATGGGCGTGGCCCCAGTGGCCGACGGTGCCCATCGCCGTCCATTGGCATTCGGAGATGAATCCAGGGCTGTCTGGATCAGGCTGCACGCCGATGATGTCGGCACTGAATTCGCTGATGGTGACGCGGGTGCCTTCGCGGCCTTCGAGTGTGAGTGCTTGGATGGTCTCCAGATATAGTTTCCTCAAAAGCTCACCCTCCACGCTAAGTGCCAGGACATCATAAATTTCGGACTCTGCCCGGTGATCGAAAGCGCGGTAAACATTGCGCAGCAGTGGTGTGAGTATCTTTTCAGCCGCCTGCTTATCCGACACTGGTGGGATGTCGGCGCGGCCTGCGATGTTCACATTGAGCAGTGGCCAACTGAGCATGGCACCCAAGATCCAAGTGGCTAAAAACGGCATGGAGCCGCCTGGTAGATGATGCTGACGGATGCGGATAAAAGAATAGAATATAAGTCCGCCGATCACCCAGATGATGCTGGCTAGCGGGATGACCATGGGGGCTGAAACGTTGATGCTCGGAACCGCAGCTAGGGGCATCGGCATTGGCAGGTGCCCTTGGCTTTTCCATGTGGTCTTGGGACGCGCTACGCTGACTTCCAGCATCTCTGATTTGGGGCCGTAAAAAACTCGGATGGGCAGGATCTGGATGTCTTCAATGAAGCCGGACCACTCGACGGTGATTTGATCAAGATTGGGTGGCGTCGGGAATTCCCAAGTGAAGCCGATCATGGCTTCATGAATGGCGACTTCTGCTCCAGCCTCCAGGGGTAGCGTGGCTCCAGGTTTACCCTTAATGACGGAGACGCCGAGGAAGCTGCCTGCGGCGGGTTTTGTGCCAGCAATGAGGCGACACCATTCTTGAGTCTGCTTGGCTGCGGAGTCGGTGAGAGTTTGCTGCGCGGCTGCATCCAGCACGGCAGGCACTTCCTTTAGCGGGTTCAGCCAATGCAGCACACGAGTGGCGTCAATGAGTGCCTCATAGCGTACCTGGTAAGATTCTACATAGAGGTAACCGTGCGCGATTTTATCTGCAATGACGGCGGCGGGTGCTGTGGCCTGATTCAGCGTCTGCGCTGAGGCAGACGCAACGCAGAGGCTGATGACAGCGCACCACGCCGTCCACTAGAGGGCTGGCCACTTCACAGTGCCCAAGGCTTCCTCCATTCTTTGGAAAGTAGTTTCGACGCGGCATCATTACCCTCGATTTTTTCCATCTGCGGATTCCACTTCAGGGCGGCGCTGTCAGTGCGGATGGCGATATTGGCAAGATGCGCGATGCTGATGCTACGGTGGGAAATTTCGATCGGCGCGGCGGTGATTTTACCGTCATAAATGCAGCTCAGAAAGTTGTCTGTGTGCTCCTTGCTTTCGTAGAGATGGATTTCGTTAGGGCCGATTTTTTCACGCAGAATAGCAGGATCGCTGGCAGAGATTTTGCCGCGATTCACATAGATCCATTTTCCAGCATCGCCTTCAAAGAGAATGCCGACATGATCAAAGGGCTTCTTGCCTGCACTCGGCTGCATGGCAGCTTCGACCTCAGGCATGAGTTTGTGCTCTGGGCTGGCGACGTGCATGATGACGCCACTTTCATAGACGCACTCAAAGGAGAACTCGGTGGCGGTGTTGTAGAGGGCGTCTTTGTCACGCTTGCCTGAGATGGCGCGCAGTTCTTGGGGGCCTGTGTGATCGGTGCCCATGGCCCATTGGGCGATGTCGATGTGATGCGCTCCGAAGTCAGTGATCATGCCACCGCTGAAGTTGTAGTTATGCCGCCAGTTCAGTGGCAGCAGGGCAGGGCGGTAGTCCATCTCTTCCGCTGGACCGAGCCACATTTCATAGTCGAAATCGGCTGGCACTGGAGCCTTCTCAGTCTTGTCGGCCATGCCATTCCAGTTTGAATGTCCACCCGGCAGTCCGACGCGCACGCGCTTGAGTTTACCGATGCGTTCATTGCGCACCATCTCACAAGCCATGCGGAAATAAATATCACTGCGCTGCTGACTGCCTGTCTGCCAAGTCACGCCAGCCTTGGCAACTTCATCTGCCATGAGGCGGCCTTCGGCGATGTTTAACGCGAGGGGCTTTTGCCCATAGATATGCTTGCCTTTGCGCGCTGCATAAATGGCCATGTAGGCGTGCCAATGATCAGGCGTGGAGATTTGCACGGCATCGAGATCTTCCTTTTCCATCATCTCGCGGAAGTCAGCATAAGCGGCGCAGGCCTTCACGGGCTTGTTTGCAGCCTGTGAGTAATGAGCATCAATGATTTTCTTCCCAGCTTCACGACCGCCGGTCTCTTTGCCATCGTAGCCGTAGTGGCCGTATTCCTTCATCGGATCAGCCACGGCCACGACCTGACATTTCTCATTGTTCAAGAAGGACGGCGTCCAATCCCCCGCGATAGTGCCCCAGCCAATAGCGCCGACCGTGATGCGCTCCGATGGTGCGGGACGGCCCGCTTTTCCAAAGACGGATGAAGGAACAATGGTCGGGAAACCCAGTGCAGCTGCACTGGTGCTGAGGAAGCGACGGCGGGAAAAAGTAATGGCTCGGTTCATGAACTGGAGTTATAGCGGCGAGCGGTCAGGCAGGGCAACCCTTGAGTTTGAGTTTCATGCGTCGCAGAAGCAAAATCCGGCGATTGTGAATAAGTTGCTTCTGTCATGCACCACGCATTTGACAAGAGAGTGCGTCCGCGTAGTCTCGGCCCCCCTGTTGCCAGGGCTTGGTATTTTTTGGAATCCCTGCCCTACTGGCTGCGGACACTCAGACTGCCTTCCTACATCCTACACGACTATGCCCAAAAGAACCTATCAAGCCTCCAAGCGCACCCGGAAACAGCAGTTTGGCTTCCGTACCCGCATGAAGACCGAAAATGGCCGCGACATCCTTCGTCGTCGTCGCCGCATCGGACGCAAGCGTCTCGTGCCAAAGGGCGTGGAAGTACATTACGAGCGCCACGTGCAGCAGCACTCCTAGTAGCGTTGAATCGCGGCGTTTCTCCGGCC
>JBEBGU010000573.1:0-3654 GCA_040081325.1 Prosthecobacter sp. | reverse complement strand
GGTGAAGAACTCGGCCTGCTCGGCAGCAATCACTACGTCGAATCATTGGCCAAAATGTTTCGCGGTGATCCCAATGGTAAGCTCACGGGCATGTTCGCCGCCTGTTTGAACATGGACATGATCGGACGCTTCCAGAAGACCCTAGTGCTGCAAGGCGTCGGCTCCAGCACCTGGTGGCCGAAGGAGATCGAAAAACGCAATGCGCCCATCGGTCTGCCAATCACCACCCAAAACGACGCCCACCTACCGACCGACAGCACCACCTTTTATCTGCGTGGCATCCCGACCCTGAATGCCTTCACTGGCAGCCACGCCGACTATCACATGCCGAGTGATACCGCCGATAAGATCGACTACGATAACGCCACGAAGATCGCCAAGCTCATGGGCCTGCTCGCGCGCGGAATCGCCACCGCTGATACAAATCCCGAGTATTTGGCGATGGAAGCTCCGAAGAATCAAAACACGCGCGGCGGCATGAGGGCCTATCTCGGCACCATCCCCGACTACTCGCAGGGTGATATCAAAGGCGTGAAACTCAGTGGCGTCTCACCGATTGGCCCCGCTGGGAAAGCTGGGGTCAAAGGCGGTGATATCATCATCAAACTCGGCAGCAAAGAGGTGCTCAACATTTATGATTACACCTCTCTCATGGGTGAGCTGAAAATCGGCAAAGAAACCACCATCACCGTGTTGCGTGAAAGCAAACCCGTGGAGCTAAAAATCATACCAGGATCACGGGAATAATTCACTGATCAAGCACGCGCCGCAGAAACGGCGCGGTAACGCTAGTCTTGTGCTTGGCGACTTCTTCCGGTGTGCCACATGCAACGACTTGACCACCCGCAGGCCCAGCTTCGGGACCGATGTCGATCAGGTAGTCAGCCTCAGCAAAGACATCGGGGTGATGCTCAATGACGACGACGGTGTGGCCTTCATCGACGAGGCGGTGAAGCACATCCAGCAGGCGTGACACATCACTCATGTGCAGGCCGATGGTTGGCTCCTCGATCAGGTAAAGATTGCGCTTCACGGTATTCAGTCCGCGCATCTTTTGAGTGATCGTCTTCCCCTGCCCCACGCTGAGTTCAGTGACAAGTTTCAGCCGCTGCGCCTCCCCCCCGCTGAGCGTCGGACTCGGCTGACCGAGTTGCAAATAGCCAACACCCGTGTCGGCCAGCAATTGCAGTGGCCGCGCGATGCGTTGCTGGCTGGAAAAGAACTCCGCAGCCTCCGTGATGCTCATGCGCAAAACATCGCCGATGGTCTTGCCATTGAAGTCGATCTCCAGCGTCGCTCCATTGAATCTCATGCCGCGACAAATCTCACATGGCACACGAGTCGTCGGCAGAAAGTTCATCTCCACTTTGATCTCGCCATTGCCCATGCAGGTCTCACAGCGCCCGCCTTCCGTATTGAAGGAGAAGCGCCCAGCATCGTAACCGCGCGCGCGCGCCGCTGGCACTTGAGCGTAGAGTTTTCGGATATCATCCAGCACACCGACATAGGTCGCCGGGCAGGAGCGTGAGGTCTTGCCGATAGGCGACTGATCCACCTCATGCATCGCAGAGATCTGATCAAAGCCATGCGCCGTCTTCCACGGCTGCTGAGTCTTTTTCTTGTCCTTGCTCAGCGCTTCCTTAGCCGCAGGGCCGAGCACGCTGTGCATGAAGGTGCTCTTGCCACTGCCGCTGACACCTGTGATGACGGTGAGTCGTCCGACCGGAATGCTGACATGGATGTCACGCAAATTGTTCGCGTGAGCGCCGTCGATGGTCAGCCAACCTTCCTTTATTTTGAGCGATGGCAGCGCCCGACGCGCACCTTTGATCGGGTGCTTCATCGGCTGACGCAGCTCCCGACCTGTGACGCTGTTCTTATCTTTGAGGATGTGGCTGAGACTGCCCTGACTGATGATCTCGCCACCAAAACGCCCCGCTCCAGGTCCTAGGTCGATGATCGTGTCAGCACGGCGCATCGTGTCGTCATCATGCTCCACGACGAGCAGCGAATTCCCCTTATCACGCAAGGCCACCAGCGTGTTGAGCAGGCGCTCATTGTCACGCGGATGCAGGCCGATCGTCGGCTCATCCAGCACATAAAGCACGCCGCGCAAATTTGAGCCGAGCTGTGCAGCAAGTCGGATGCGCTGTGCTTCACCCCCGCTCAGCGTGTCTGCGCTGCGGTCGAGTTGCAGGTAGCCTAAACCGACCTCCTTCATGAAGTGCAGCCGCTGTTTAATCTCCGCCAAAATGTCGCGCGAAATCTCTCCGGCAGTGCCCGTAAATGAAAGCCCAGCCAAAGCCAACGCAGCTTCCTCTGCCGACTGATGATTGATGTCCTGAAGACGCAGGCTGGTTGGCGCCACTGGTTTCTTTTTGGATGAACCGACGATCTGATTCCAGCTCAGCTTCACATAGCGCGCGGTTTCATTCAGACGGCTGCCAGCACAGGCCTTGCAGACCACGCGCTCACTGGACTCCTCGTCATCATCATGTCGTGTCAGACGACGCTCTTCTTCGAGTTCGGCGGCGAGTTGAGACATGTCATCATGACGCGGCGTGGCTCCATGATCCGCCACAACAAAGCCGAAGCCACGGCACTGCTTACACCAGCCATGCGGGCTATTGAAGGAAAACAGGCGCGGGTCCAACTCCTCAAACGAAAGTGAGCATAAAGGACAGCTCATCTCAGTGCTCAGCACCTGCGTGGACTTGTCGGCGAAGCGCAGCTTCAGATTACCACGTCCCATCTTCAGCGCCTTCTCGACCAGCGGGCGCAGCTCGATGACTGACGCGCCTTTTTCCACACGACTGATCACGGCATCAATGTTGTGTTCTTTAAATCGTGCGAGCGGTTTGAAGTTCAGCGTGTCTTTGAACTCGCCATCCACCAGCAGCGTCTCGATGCCATGTTTGCGCGCACCTTCCGCGACCTCAATGTGGAAGCCTTTGCGAGCCTTGATGAGCGGCGCAAGCAGATGTACAGGCCCACGCTTAGCTTGATCAGTAATGGATTGCGTGATGGCCGTGGCGCTCTGCTTCACCACCGGCACGTCACACTTCGGGCAATACTGTGTGCCGAGTTTCGCAAACAGCAGACGCAGGAAGTGCCAAACCTCGGTCACGGTCGCGACAGTTGATTTACCACCACCGCGCGAGATACGCTGCTCGATGGCCACCGTCGGCGGCACGCCTGTGATCAGATCCACCTCAGGCTTCTCCATCTGCTCCACAAAGGTGCGTGCATAGACCGACATGCTGTCGAGGAAGCGGCGCTGCCCTTCCGCAAACACCAGATCAAACGCGAGCGTCGATTTGCCTGAGCCACTCAAGCCCGTGACCACAACGAACTGATCACGAGGAATTTCGAGACTGACGTTTTTCAGGTTGTGTTCTCTCGCCCCTCGGATGCTGATCGAGTTCGCAGCCGAGTTTGGAGTCCCGCTTTTAAGCGGTCTGGTGGTCTGTGTACGCTTTTCTGAGCCGCTTAAAAGCGGCGCTCCAAGCGAAGACACTCCGAGCGCTTTGTCTTTGAGATACCGCCCCGTCCAAGACTCCTCACACGCCGCCACTTGCTCTGGTGTTCCAGCCACGACGAGCTTGCCACCATTCACACCCGCATCCGGGCCGAGGTCGATGACCCAGTCGGCAC
>JBEBGU010000572.1:0-3660 GCA_040081325.1 Prosthecobacter sp. | reverse complement strand
GAGCGCGAGTATCCTACTCGCCAAGCTTTCCCAACGCATCGAAGGCCACCAAGCCCAAATCCAGGCGAGTAGGCTGCGCCATACACGCGCTCCGTGGGCTCGTCGGCTCCGCATCGTCCCCGCTTCATCATTCGTCATTCGTCATTCGTCATTCACGCCTTCCCCAGTCTTGACCTTCAGCGGCTATTCAGATTGAATCGGCTTATTGATCATAACCACATTTCGTGAAAGCCCTCCTTTCAGCCCACTTCAACCCCGTTATTCCACACTTGAGTGTGGATAAAGAACGTTAGGCGACTCGCGCACGCTTCTATGAAACTCTATTTTTGGTATTCGCAGTTTCCCGAGATCGCCAATCTTCCGCCGGAACGACGCAAGACTGCCTACGCCCGCTACATCCAACCACTACTGCTAAGATGGCCCGTGTGTCTCGTAAAGTTCGCCTTCACCATTCTCTGCTTCAGCACCATGGCCGTATTCGAGCTCTACACCAGCACTGGGAAAGTCGTCGCTTGGGTCATCGGTTACCTCGTCGCCGATTATCTCTTCGACCTCGCTACGATTGCGCTCTCCAGATCCCAGCTTCGCACTTCAATCCATGCTTCCGAACCTCATAACGCGGCCTAACGAACATGGTTATCATAGCGCGAAGCCGCGATGATAACGGTTGATGGCCGATTCGTGGTGGAGTGGCCAAGGACTTAGCCCGAGATGCAGCAGGTGGTGAACAAGCTGGATGAGTTGATCGTAGCCCTCAGGCGGTAACGGAGCGCGAGTATCCTACTCGCCGAACTTTCCCAACGCAGCGGAGGCCACCAAGCGCGATCCTCCGACAAAGAATCCCAGGCGAGTAGGCTGCGCCATACACGCGCTCCGTGGGCGCTGCGGCGGTAGGGCGGAGCAAGGAGTGATGGCATCCTGCCATCATCACGGGGGCTGATGGCAGGATGCCATCACTCCTTGGGCAACCGCATTCAAAGAACGGCGCTTGGATGACCAAGCGCCCCACCTTCTGGGTGAGTGATCCCCCGACTCAGGCCGAAGCTGGCGTCATCGCTTCCCACATGGGGTGGGTGTCGGCGAACATGCGGAAGCGGGTGATTTTGCCATGAGCCAAGTCATAGACGTGGGCGACTGATGTGCGCATGGATTTGCCGGTGGCAGGTGAGGTGCCGCTGTAGTGACCGAGGACGACGACGCGGTCTGGGGCGGTAATGAATTCGTCTTCGGCGAAGGCAAAGCCGGTCCAGCGATTGGCGTTGGCATGAAAGACATTTTCGATGACGGAGGCGGGTCCATGCCAAGTGGAGCCGCCAGGAAAGCCGGCGCTTTGCTGCCAGATGATGTCATCCGCACAGAGCGCGAAGACGGCGGCGTCATCACTCTCGCGCATGGCGCGGTAGAGCGCACGGACGGTGTCGGTCTGGGTCATTCAGGCGGCGATGATCGGGTAGTCGGTGTAGCCCTTGGCGTCGTTGCTGTAAAAGGTGCGGGCATCGGGCTCGACGATGGCATGGCCAGTTTGGATGCGCTCGACGAGGTCAGGATTGCTGACGTAGTGGTGCCCAAAGGCAACGGCGGCGAGTGTGCCATCCGTCACGGACTGCGCGGCTTCTTCAGGTGTGTAGCCCATGTTGCCGACGATGGCTCCTTTGAAGGCGGCACGTGCAGCGCTGACGACATCGCCTTTCTGGATGCCGAAGAAGTCGGCACGCATGAGGTGTAGGTAGGCGATACCGCGCTGACTGAGCTGGGCGGAAACGTAGCTCGTTAGGCCGATGGGGTCGCTATCGATCATGTCATTGTAACTGTTGAGCGGTGAGATGCGCACGCCTACGCGGTCAGCGCCCCAGACGCTGATGGCGGCATCGGTGACTTCGAGCAGTAGGCGGGCGCGGTTCTCGACTGGGCCACCATAGGGGCCGCTGCGTTTGTTGCTGCCATCGCGTAAAAACTCATCGAGCAGGTAGCCATTGGCTCCGTGGACTTCGATGCCATCAAAGCCTGCGTCTTTGGCGTGCTGGGCGGCTTTACGAAATCCTGCGACGATGCCGGGCAACTCTTCATCACTCAGCTCACGCGGCGTTTCATAGGGCTTCTTGCCTTGAGGCGTGTGGGTTTCGTCGTTGGTGATGTGAAGCGGGCTCGGGGCGACGGGTTGGGCTCCGTTGTTCAGTAGTGAATGGCAGGCGCGACCACCGTGCCAGATTTGCAGGACGATCTGCCCACCTTTGGCGTGTACGGCATCGGTGACTTTTTTCCAAGCGGCGACTTGGGCGTCGGAGTAGATGCCTGGCTCGCGTGCTCCGAAGGCGGAGTTGCCCTCGATCACCATGGTGGCCTCGGCGATGATGAGACCTGCGCTGGCACGCTGAGCATAGTATTCAGCCATGATGTCTGTGGGGACATGATCGGCATCGGCACGGCAGCGTGTGAGCGGGGCCATGAGGATTCGATTGGGCAGGGTGAGTGCGCCGAGAGTGACTGGAGTGAATAGGCTGGTGGTGGACATGGTAGGATAAAAAAATGGAGTCGATGGAGACTGGTAGGGTCAGGCTACGCCAAGGGCTAGCTTGATGGATGCGGCTGTTTCCAGCGCCTCTTCGAGCGTATCACCGAGCACGGTGATGTGGCCCATTTTGCGTTTGGCGCGGGCTTCGGCTTTGCCGTAGAGATGGAGTTTCGCGCGGGGGTGATTGAGCACGGGTGACCAGTCGGGATGCACTTTTTCCTCGGGCCAAACATCGCCCAGGAGATTGATCATGACGGCGGGGGTGTGCTGGGTGGGATCGCCCAAAGACAGGCCGCAGATGGCGCGCAGTTGCTGCTGGAACTGATTCGTGAGGCAGGCGTCGATGGTGTAGTGGCCGCTGTTGTGCGGGCGCGGAGCGATCTCGTTGACGAGCACTTTGCCCTCTGCGGTGACAAACAATTCCACGGCCATGGTGCCAATATAATCGAGTCCGATGGCGACGGCTTCCCAAAGCGCCAGCGCTTGATCAACGATGGCAGGCTCGACACGAGCGGGGGCAATGCTGAGGTCGAGGATGTGATGGGCGTGCTGGTTCTCCACCACGCCATTCACGGCCATGCGGCCATCGACACTGCGCGCGCCGACGACGGAGATTTCGCAGACAAAGGGCACCCATTGCTCGACGACGGCGTGGTGGCCTTCAAAGGCTGTCCAAGCGCTGGTGAGATCGGTGTCGGCGTTCACTTTGCACTGACCTTTCCCATCGTATCCAAAGGCGGCCGTCTTGATCACGCAGGGGCGTCCGAGTTCACTCACGGCTTTCTCCAGACCTGCGAGATCTTCGACGATGCGGAACTCGGCACAGGGGATGCCTTGCTCACGCAGGAAGAGTTTTTCACGCTCGCGATGCTGCGTCGTATGGATCGCCTTACGGCTTGGGCGCAGGGGCTTCAGGGCCTCGACTGCCTGCAAACAGACGTCGGGGATGTTTTCAAACTCGGCGGTGACGACATCGACCTTGGATAGAAAGCGTGCCAGGGCTGACTTGTCATCATAGGCGGCATTGATTAGCCGCACACGACCAGCATGAGGCATTAGCTTCTGCCAAGCTTTGTCGAGCATGACTCCTGATAGGTCTATTCCTGTAATCTGTGCGGTTGAGAACAGCGTGCACAGGCTCGCAAGAT
>JBEBGU010000571.1:0-3661 GCA_040081325.1 Prosthecobacter sp. | reverse complement strand
TGCCGTGGGTGATGACATCTTTTTCTCCACCGCGACTGTCCACGGTGACTTCCCAGAGCGGATAGCCGAGGTCGCTGCTAGGCAGTGTGACGACGCCTTCGTCAGCTCCGAGCGTGGCGGCAAAGGCAGAGCGGTCGGACTCGCCATCGATGCTTGGAGGCAGGTCGAGTTGATCGCTGCTGCCGAGTTCTTTGACCTTGCCGTAGCCCTGTGGGATAGCCTTGATCAGGGTTTCGTTCCAGGAATCTTTGAGGGCGGCGACGGTGATGCGATCCTGTGGGCGCTTCGGACCAGCCACGCTGGGTTCCACGGCGGCGAGGTCGAGCGCGAGTTCGCTGCTGTAGTCGATCTCTCCCTGCTGCGGGATGCCATAGAGGCCCTGTGCGGTGTAGTAGGCTTTGAAGGTGGCGCACAATTCCTCGCTACGGCCCGTGCCGCGCAGATAGGCGACGCTTTCGTCATCGATGGGGAAGAAGCCCATCGTGGCTCCATACTCAGGTGCCATGTTGGCGATCGTGGCACGGTCAGGCAGAGGCAGGCTCACGGCACCTGGGCCATAGAATTCAACGAACTTACCGACAACGCCAAACTTGCGCAGCATCTGCGTGCAATGCAGTGCCAGATCGGTAGCGGTGACACCTTCTTTGAGTGAGCCGGTGAGATAAACACCGACGACTTCCGGCACGAGGAAAGTCACAGGCTGACCGAGCATACCCGCTTCAGCTTCGATCCCTCCGACGCCCCAACCAACGACGCCGAGACCATTGATCATGGTCGTGTGCGAGTCAGTGCCGACGAGTGAATCCGGGTAATACACGCCATCTTTTTCGAGCACGCCTTTGGCCAGATATTCGAGGTTCACCTGATGTACGATACCGATGCCTGGAGGCACGACCTTGAATGTATCAAAGGCTTGCTCACCCCATTTGAGGAACTGGTAGCGTTCCTTGTTGCGCTCAAACTCAAGCGCGAGGTTTTGATTCAGCGCGTTCTGAGTTCCAGCGAAATCAACCTGCACGCTATGATCCACCACCAGATCCACTGGCACCAGCGGCTCGACAATTTTCGGATTGCCGCCGAGTTCCTTCACCTTGGAACGCATGGCAGCCAGATCGACCAACAGCGGCACGCCTGTGAAATCCTGGAGCACGATACGGGCGACGGTAAATGGGATCTCATACTCACCGGGTGATTTTGCATTCCAGTTGGCGAGATTTTTGACATCAATGTCAGTGACCTTTTTGCCGTCCAGATTGCGCAGCAGGGATTCGAGCACGATGCGGATCGAAACGGGCAAGCGCGAGATTTTGCCAATGCCTGCTTTTTCGAGTTCGTGCAGGGAGTAGAATTTGCCAATGGAGCCGGAGCCGGTGGTGAAGGTCTGAGGGGTATTCATGAGAGCGTAAAGCGCGGAAGGGAATAGCGAGCGTAGCACGATTGACACCAATTTTTTGCAGCTTTCAGAGGATACCCGCCCTCTCTGGTGGCTCCCACGCCCCAGCGGCATTAAAAAGGGCGCACTCGAAAACGAATGCGCCCCACTTTAATGAAAGACTCTCTTCATTCGGTCATTTTCACGACCCGATGCCAAGAAACTTTGCCACAGGCGGGGCACCTCATGAGGGTGCGTGGGTTTCCGGTAGCCTTCCAGCGGATGCCGCCGAGATCCCAGATGGAGCGTTGAAGTCCGCAATCACAGCAGACCTTCCATTGACGGGAATCGGCCTCCATACTGCGTGCCCATGAAGCAGGGAAGAGCCAAGTGAAAAACTTTTGGATCGGACTCACGGACACACTCTACCCAAGGTACATCTGCACAGGCAAGCCTGAAATGACCACTACCAAAGCTTGAATGTCGCTGGTGGGCCGTCTTTGACTGGAACTTTACCCTGAGTGCGAATGACTGCCTCGATTTGCATGGCCCATTCCCGCACAGCTTTACGGAAGAAGCTGTAGTTCGTGTAGTCGTGGTAATAAAGAATGATGCCGGAGCGGTTCTGCTCGGCATCGGCAAATTCATACAGCGTCTGCTTGGTGCCTTCATCCCGCAGTCGGCCCTCGATAGCCATGTTGCCTTTGAGCTTGGTGGACATCATGGTCTCCGCACCTGGCCAGAGGAGAATGTTGATGCCCTTACGCATGAGTCCGCCTGAGATAGGATTGGGATTGAGTTCCACGATGTTGAGTTCGAGCACCAGCGTGTCTTTATCGGGGATATCGACCACTTCATGTCGCGGCTTTCCCACATGATGGTCGAATGCGTGCTTGATCTCGCTTTCTAGATAGCTCGCCAGCTTGTGAGCAGTTTTTTGACGTGACTTTTCGCGGATCTCAATTTTTGAAAGCGTGCGAGTCATCGGCCGCAGATGATTCATGGTGACGGGAGCGATCTGGATGCGAGTTCGCTTTGCCGCCTCTGCCCAGACCTTGTCATCAGGGTTCTTCCAATCGCGCAAGAAAGGGGAGACCGCAGCGTCGGTTTTCCTCATCTCTGAGCCATGTTGAAGAAAGGGCGAAGGTTCAGCAGGAAAGGCTTTGATCAGCCGCTGTGCTGAGCGGCAGGACGTGAAAGTGCAGGCAATGAAGACTATGAGGAGGAGCTGGCCAGACATTGGAAAGAAGATCGCTCTTAGTTCGCGGAGATCATTCAGATCGGCAATCAAAAATCATGTCACTGTCCCTGTCTGGCGAGCTTGGCTGAGAGGTGATAGTTATGACGGAAAGCATCCCCCAATTGACGTGCGAGCTGTGTCTCTGCGACCTTATCACGAGAGCGGATAACTTTACTGATGTCACCAAGCGTGGTGTCGTAGCGCACGCGATTGAGGTCATGGAAGATCTCGACAGCATGGGGTGAAAAATTTGACTGTATCAATCGCTTCCAGGCTAGCCGCTGCTCCTCATGCGTGTCCACGCAAAGCACCCGAATCAGGAAGCGGATGGCGCTGAATGCTGGCCCCGTCCACTCGGGATGATAGGTGAAGGCTTTGGCTTTTTCATAAGGCATCTCGGTGCCATCACTCATGAGGGCTGTGATCTCAGGCCTGTAAAAATCACGACGCACAGGCAGCCGACGCAGCGCACCTTTTTCAGGGCCACCCGGAGTGCCGCTGCGGAAGCCCCAGAGTCGCTGCCCGGCATCACTGAGCACATACTCCATGAAGGCTGTGGCCAGCTCTGGATCAGGCGCACCACGCAGCATGGCGATGGGATCGACGCTGATAGATGTGCCACCGACTGGCATGATGAAACCCACGCGCGAGGTCCCATCCGCCTGCCGCAGTGCCTCCTCCGTCGAGCGTCCGTAAAAGTCGATGCACATGCCCGCTGCTGCATCACCACGCATCACATCCAGCGGGATCTTGGTGGAGGTGTCGCTGTAGTAGCGCGAGTTCGCACTGATGCGCTGGATCAAACTCAGTCCATCTTTCCAGCCTTGCCGAATGCCCGTAGCTTCGATCTCTTCCGGCTTCAGTGTGCCCGGCTTCTTTGTGAGTTGTGTGATGTTTTCCTGCATCGCCTGCTGGATCAGCATTTCAAAAGCCTTGGTCACTGAACTGCTGCGACCTGGATCAGCCAGCGCCACCATGCCCTGCAACCTTGGATCACCTAGATCACGCCACTGGGTGGGATCTTTTTCGATGCCGAGACGCCGCAGCAC
>JBEBGU010000570.1:0-3676 GCA_040081325.1 Prosthecobacter sp. | reverse complement strand
GTTCCGAGCCAAAAGGCAGCACCACGCAGGTCATCAGCGCGGGCACCATCGTCAGCACTGGAGCCAGCCAATAATAAAAAGTGTTCACCGACTTCGGTGTGAAGTCCTCCTTGAGGATGAATTTCAGGCCATCGGCCATCGGTTGCAGCAGGCCGCCGATGCCAAAAATCTGGATGTCCTTCTTGAAGCCAAACAACGTCAGCGGGATACCCGTGCGGTTTGGACCCACGCGATCTTGGATCACAGCAGAAAAACGCCGCTCGGCATACACGCTGTATGCGACCATGGGCAGGATGACCAGAAAGGTCAGAAACACGATCTTCACCAGGGAGGCGATGAGGAAAGTCAGGTCGATGTTGGCGAGTAGTGGTGCCATGGGGGGCGCGGCATTATCAGGAAGGCTTTACGAGCGGCAACTCGTATTTGTGAAAAATTTCACAAGCTCCTTATTTACCTGTGTTTTGCAGCCAGTCAAACGAGCACAAAAGCCACCTCACTGAGGCATCATTTTGAACTCACTTGTCTCTCACCTGTGGGTAGAGATTCAAAGTGGAACCAGCGTGTGTGCTCAGGCAGCAGATCGGGAAACAAATCCGCCCATTCGACGATCACGACGCCTGGCTCATCGAGAAAATCATCCCAGCCCACGGTCAGGACCTGCGCAGACTCATCCATCCGATAGAAGTCGAAGTGAAACACTGGCACCCGCCCATCGAGATACTCATGCACCAAGGTGAAGGTCGGGCTTGTCACATCGGCCCGTGATCCCAGTCCGGCGACGATCCCCTTCGTGGCCTGCGTCTTGCCTGCGCCGAGATTCCCACAGAGAGCGACGACATCTCCCGCATTCAAACTCTGCGCGAGCTGCGCGCCCCATTCATAGGTGGCTTCGGGGGTTGCTAAAAGGCTCGTCATCCGCACGGATTTAGCAGCGATGATACGCGGCATCAATCAGCGAAATCACGCATTCAAAATCGGCACTCGCTGTGCAACCCAAGTCCTCACGGCTGTGTGACACGCAGACGGAAGAGATGAGCCGACTGATGCACATTCGGCCAAGTGATGCGCTGAAGCAGGGTGTTCTCATTCGTCACCACGGGAGTGATGCTCGTCGCGTCCCAATGGATGAGATCAGGACTGGTTTCCAGCGTGTAAGTGACGTCGCTGATGGCTGCGGGCCTAAGCAGCATCACATCGACCGCATTACCAGAACCTCTGATGAGTTGCAGCCCGCTGTCAGGCGGCTGTAAGCCGGAAGTCGCGGAGGTGCCCAGCGCGTATTCCAGCAAGTCTGACAGATCGTCACCATCGGCGTTCGGGGTTGGTGGTGCCAGCGGACTCGCGAGCCATTCGGCATACGTCGCTGGGTAAGCATGGGCATCAAAGCTACGCAGGGCGCTCTGCGGCACAGCCGAGAATGAAATCCCTGGCCCTTCCCACCAAAGGCGCGCCACGGCTGAGCCTGCGTTTTCATAAAAATCCATCCTGATGGCGACTGGCACATTGGCCTGGAGATTCACAGCGACGATGTCCCAAGTCTCACCATGAGCCGTCCAGTTGTCGATGATGAGCACCCCATTGAGCCAAAGCCTCACACCATCATCCGTGCGAGTAATGATGTCGTATGATCCGGTGCTCAGGGCGATGAGTGTGCCGCGCCAGCGCACGCTAAAAACATCCGCTGAGAGCTGTGGATCGGGTGCGCCATTCCAAATGAAATCAAGACTGTTATCAATGCGAGTGAAGCGCTCTGTTTCAAAGTTTTTACCCGCATAGTAAGTACCGCTCAGGCCTGCAACGACGGATGACGGAGCGTAAGTCACGCTCAATAGGTTAGAGGTCGCGTTGGCCAGAGTGGTGACATCCGTGGCTGCATTCTCCAGGACAAGGAGGGTGACATTACCCGTCGTTGTCGGCGTCACCGTGAAGCTGTAAACCGCTCCACTACCACTGAATCCAGAGACGGTACCATTGGTAACAGTGACATCGCTAGAGATGAAATCCGCAGTGGCCGCACTGAAGTTGCAAGTGACCACAAACGGTCCCGACACAGCCACAGCAGGCGTGCTGAGTGTGACCGTAAATGGCAGCGGCGCGGTGACTGGCTGCGCGTCGATGCTTTGAACAAAAGCGACGAGATTAGATAGGTCAGCAGGATTGAGCGTGAGCCCCTGATGCGCGGTGATAGCATCCGAAAGCGTAGCCGCGCGACCATCATGTAAATAGGGCGCAGTAGCCCAGGTGCCACGCAGCGTCGGCACATCGAGTCCTGACAGAGTGGAGCCGAGACGCTTGCCGCTAGCCGGCAAGATGGTGCCGATGTCGGAGAAGCTATTGAGCGCGCTGTTACTGAAATTCACACCGCTATGACAGAGCGCGCAGTTCTGCTTGCGGAAGACTTGCTGCCCTAAGGTGGCTGCGGCAGTCAGAGTTCCGCTGCTGGTTCGGACAGGGCTGTTTGATTCAGCATTGAGTGAGCTAACATAGGCCGCGAGTGCATCCAGATCAGCGCTACGTCCCGCATTCGCTGCACCTAGCGGCGAGTTGGGCACACCACTGGCGATCAGACCTGTGCCGCCTGCGAGATTGCGGATCTGGACTTCAAAATCATGCACTTCGTCAAAGTTTCCGGTCCAGTGCAGAGTCCCATGATTGCCGTGACCTTTGAGCGTGATGGTATTGCGCAGGCCTTCTCCGAAACCGGTGAGATCCCACACCCGGCCATCATGACCGCCGTCGTTATGACACGAGGCACAGCTCATGTACTCTTGCAGGGCGAGTCGCGGATCTTTGGCATCGTAGAAGAGCTTCTTGCCCTGCAAAACTTGGGCGCTGAGTGCCTCTGACCCGACGGCATTGAGCGTGGAACTGATGACCGGCGCGGTGCTGCCGCCCTGGATGATATTGCTGATGTCGTGAACCGTGATGCTACGGTCCATGAAATTATGCACATAGAGCGTGAGTCCGTCGGGTGAACGTGTGACGCCCTGCGGTGCCCGGCCTGCGGGGAACCGCAGCACCTCCTGCCGTGACCATGAGTCAATGATGACGATCTCACGACTGGCTTCGAGCGCGGTAAAAACATAGATGCCCCAGGGATCAAAGGCACCCGCACTGGGCATGCCTGCGTTGTCGATGTCGATACGAGAAGGCAGATGCGCGGACTGTGTGACCAAGTCCAATCTTGAGACGATCGCACGCAGCGTATTTTCGTGATTCAGCGGCTGAGTGTCGCGGAAGATCCCGCGCTGAATGTTATCGAGTTTGGAAGGCACCCAGGCGCTCAGTCCATCTGGAGAGATGACCGCAGCACCAAGATAATTAGGCAGGCCGCGTGATGATGTCTGAGTGTCAGCAGCCGTGCTCGGCTGCAATAGAATCGTGCTCTCCACCGCTAGAGTCGCCGTTGTGATGACGACGATCTGCCCGCCGGTGTCAGCGAGATTTGGCGTTGCCGTATTCTCACCAGGAACGGCTGGCGTGATAAAGCGTGAGGCATAAAGGCGCGCGCCATCAGCAGACAGCGAAAGATGACGCACAGGACTTGTGAGTGTGAGCGTTTCTAGAGTCGCGCCTGGGTCCACATTCAGCCGTAGAATTTGACCCGTCCCCTCAAGAGCAAGCCACCCGCAAGCTGTGCCCGCCGTGTTAAAGACGAGACCGAAGGGGCGTGATC
>JBEBGU010000569.1:0-3682 GCA_040081325.1 Prosthecobacter sp. | reverse complement strand
GTGCTGCACAGTGCGGGCGGATTGACAAAGGCACTGGCAAAGGCGAGACGGCAGGTCATGGAATTTCGGCACGACAGAGCGCCACACTCAACCCGCCGCGCGCGCCGTATATACGGCAGGTTAGTGAATGCATTTTCGTTCAGACATTGGGCTCTTTTTGGAATGCTTGCGCTCAGTCTGCCCGCAGCAGAGCCAGTGATCAGCGAACATAAAATCAGTGAAGGTGGCATCACGGTCACGGCTCAGGGAGTCGATGAAGCGGCCTGGGAAACGCTGGGTGCTATGCTGCGGGATCAGGTGACGCTGGCTGGTGCCAAGACTGCCTCGGAACCACTGGCAGATGATTTGGCTTTCTTCACACGTCAGCAATACATCCGTGAAGGCTGGCCGGATGCGACGACGCGCTGGGATTTAAAAGGCAACAGCATCGTCATCACCATCGCTCCAGGTCAGCAAACGCGCGTGGGCGCCGTGACCTGGAAAGGTGACAGCACATTGCCGCCAGAAGAGATGCGCAAGTTCCTGCTGCGTCCGAGCATTGAGAAGGAAGGCGCGGATAAACAGAATCCCGTGTGGGTCGGTGGTGATCTCGCCACGGGTGCATCGCTGGTGCAGCGTCGCTTGCGCGCTGAGGGCTATTTACTGGCTGAGACCACGCTCCTGCCTGCGGCGAATTTGGACGCCGAAGGCAAGCGTGATCTGGCTCTGGAGGTGAAGGCCGGGCCGGTCTTCACTTTTGGTCGGGTGAGCTTCAGCGGTGGCCCGAGTCTGCTGGAAAAAAGCAGCAACGAAGTGATTCAAAGCGTGACCGGCGGCCCCTTCAATGAAGCGCGCGTGCAGCAGATCGAGACGCAGCTCAACAGCCGCGCCAAGGAGTATGGCTGGCTGGATGCCGAAACGAGCGCTGACTACACGCTGGGGAAAATCGGTGGCACGGTGGATGTGAAATTCCTCATGAAACCGGGGCAGCGCTACCGCATCGCGGACGTGGTGCCGCATGAGGCTTTCAGCCGTGGCTCGAAGCGCGTGCTGCGTGCAGGTTTCCGCGAGGCAAAGGGGCTTTTCTATTCGGCGGATGATTTGGATTTGATGTTCCGGCGTGCTTTGGACACCGGCATGTTTGCGCTGCTGGATGTGGAGCCGAAGAAGCTAGCTCCGGCACCAGTCACCCTCAAACGCAGCACTGAAGAAGCACCGCTCACTGATCTACGAATCACGGGTGAAGAAACGAAGCCGAAGACGCTGGGTTATGAGATCGGATTCGACACGTTTCTCGGACCACAGCTTGGCGTGAACTACAAGAACACCAATCTGCGTGACTCGGGCAATACACTGGCGTCTGAACTCAACTGGAGCGCTGCTGGCCCACTCGGTTCGATCAAGCTCAAAGATCCTGCCTTTCTCAATTCAAGCTACGCCGCCTCAGTCGGGCTGGCGGTGGAGAGCTTCAATCTCTTCGAGTACGCGCGCTATGGCACCAGCTTGAATCTCGACTTGTCCCGCCGCCTCAGCCGACATGTTTCCTACTCGATCTTTGCCGCGCTCTCGATCAATACGGTGACGACGGATGTGCTGACCGCGGCAGAGCTTGGGCCAGATCTCTACACGCTCGGCACCATCGGCATGAACCTGATGGTGGATCATCGTGATAGTCCGGTGCTGACGAAAAAGGGCTGGTTTTTCAATGCTCGGCTTGAATCAACCATGGATGTCATGGGCTCCAATGTCAGCTTCCTGCGAACTGATCTGCGCGGCGCGTGGTATCAGCCGATCACGAAAAAATTCCGCTTTGCTGCCGGGGCTGCGCTCATGAATATTCAGGGTGCTGCTGCTGAAGCCGTGCCCATTGATACGCGCGTCTTCAATGGTGGCCCGAACAGCGTACGCGCTTTTGCTGAGCGTGAATTAGGACCGCGAACGACTGGCGGCACACCGCTTGGTGGCACTTCCGCACTCTTCGTTAACGCCGAGTTCAGTTACGAGATCTATAACAATCTCGAGTTCGCCTTCTTTGGTGATCTCGGCAGCCTGGGGCGTGACAATAACAGCAGCCCACTGAGCTACTCGTCTGACTTCCGCCCGGCCATTGGGGTAGGTCTGCGTTATCATCTGCCCTTTGGCCCCATCCGCATCGACTACGGACGTAACGTCGGTGCCCGTAAAGGTGAAGGCGCTGGCATGTTGCACGTCACGGTCGGCTTTGCGTTTTAATCATCTGCCATGATCACACTCGATACCCTTTGTTCTGAAGTCGGTGAAGCCAAGCTGCGCGCGATGGTGGCGGCGTTTTATCTGCGAGTTAAAACAGATACACTGATCGGGAAAATGTATCCGCCAGAGGATTGGGCGGGTTCGGAAAAGCGGCTCGCTGACTTCCTCGTGTATCGCTTTGGCGGACCGCAGACCTACATCGAAGAGCGTGGGCATCCGCGCCTACGCGGGCGGCATATGCCTTTCTCTATCGGCAATGCCGAGCGTGATCGCTGGCTTGAAATGATGGGCGCGGCGATGCGTGAAGTCGAAGTGACCGATGAGGCAGTGGCTGTGATGGAACCCTTCTTTGTTCAAGTGGCCGACATGATGCGCAACCGCGCTGAGTGAGTTTCACTTCGCGTGCTTGGCGATGAACTCGATGATCGGCGTGGAGTCATCCAGACCATGCGGGTGATGGCCTATGCCGGGCTTGCGGATCAGGGTGATACTGCCGCCGAGGGCTTTGTAGCGTGATTCGATGAGGCCGGTGTTTTCTTCCCACGGCACGACATCATCCGCGTCGCCAAACACATGCAGAAGGGGGACGTTATTTTTCGCCAGCGGAGCGAGACTATCGACGGGGTTGCCTTGGTAGGCGAGTGCGGCAGCTTCGTCTTTGAATCCCCAAAGCTTGAGCACCAAGCCCCAGTTCTTCGGATCACCTTTGCCTTTCCCTTTGCCACCGGGCCAGCTCTTGAAGTCGCAGACAGGCGCGTCGCCATAGATGCAGGAAACTTTGTCGGGATTGGCGGAGGCCCAGTTGTAGCAATACAAGCCGCCACGACTGAGGCCAACGAGTGCTGGCTTCTTGCTGAGGGCATAGCGCGTGGTCAGCTCCGTGTAGCATTGATTCCAAAGCTTCACGGCCTCAGGGCTGCCGAGCATGTCGTTGATCTTCATGTAGGCGATGTGAAAACCTTGGCCAAGCAGCGCGATGTCTGGCGCTGGTTTGTGACCAAAAAATTCGCCATGCCAGACCCAGGGCTTACCAGGAGCAGGAGACTTCGGCACGACGAGGGTGACGGTCTTGCCAGCGACTTCGAATTCTTGTTTGGGGTAGCCGTTCCACTCGCTGGTTTTGCTAGTGGAGTGTGCGGCTAGGCTGCGAGCTTTTGCATCAAGTTCAGCGGCCTTTGCTTTTGCTTCATCCATCGGTAGGCCGGGTTTGTTGCCAGGGCGCTTATGGCCGACGTGACTGAGCCACGCCGGGCGCAGGATGGCTTGCTTGGCTTTGATGGTGGTGAGGATGGCTGCGCCATTCACATGATCGGGCGTGCCATCAGGCTTCACTTTGAGACCCCAGGCATCGAGCACGGCATGAGCCATGATGAGGTGACCTTCAGCACCGGGATGCACGCCATCTTTGGAGAAGGTGAACTGCGGGTCACCCTTCCGCTTCTCCGCCAGCGCAGCATTGAAGGGGCCGTGG
>JBEBGU010000568.1:0-3688 GCA_040081325.1 Prosthecobacter sp. | reverse complement strand
ACGACAAGAAAGGCGAGGCTGGGAAACCCATCACACTCGATGGACATGGTGCAACGTTCGAAGGTTCTGATGCGCTCGATCCCGCGCAGTGGAAAGAAATCTCGCATGGCCTGTTCGCTGCCGACAATCTGCTGCCGGGCATGAGCGATGCCCTCATTGGTCGCTGGTTCTTCCTCTTCGATGGCAAGATGCAGCTCATGGGCCGCACCTCCAAAGGCCGCAGCGCTCCGTTAAAGAAGCCTGAAGACCTTCAGCCCGGCGAATGGACCTTCGTCAAAGATCCCTCACGCGAGAAACCACCATCGAAGCAGATCTACGGCGCCTTTTTCATCAAGCTCACTTCTGGTCAGAAGCTTGCGGATGCGAACATCTTCGCCCCTGTGCGCCGCGCAGGCGTGCAGTTCAGCGGTGACAACGCGCACATCGTCATCAAGAACCTCACGGCCACACATCCCTATAACGACGGCTTCAATATCCACGGCGACTGCCGCGACTGCGTGTTTGAAAACATCCGCGCCATCGAATGCGGTGACGATGGTATCAGCGCTCATGAATCGGCGCAGTATCGCGTGAATGGCTTCGTCAGCATCGGCAACAGCACTGGCATCTGCGACACAGGCACAGCGCAGACGAGCTACACGAACCTCGTCCTCGCCCACACTGTGGCCTTTGATCTCTATTTCTTGGATGACGGACGCTACTCCGTCACGAACGCGCTCGTGCTCTCCTCGGCGCAGAATCCTTTCACGACGACAGGCCGCGAAAACGGCGATTGCCGACTCGATCTCGACAACGTGCTGCTGCGTCGCCTCGTGGAGCCGCGAATGGGCATCATCGCACTGAATTCGACCGTCACCGGCAAGCACTGCACCTTTGAAAATCTCGACTTCAAAGTCACTGGCTCCGCTAGCTGGGAAAACTGCCTCATCAATGGCAAGCCGATACCGGATGCCAAAGCGGAGGGCGCAGATGTGCAGGGATTGCAGAAACTCATGCCCAAAGACTACCAACCATGAAGCGCCTCTTTCTCTTCCTCACATTCGCCGCCTCTTGCGCGAGCGCCGCCGATCGCCTGCCTGCCTTTCCAGGCGCAGAAGGCGCGGGGAAGTGGTCGCTCGGCGGACGTGGTGGCCGGTTGATCGAGGTGACAAATCTTCACGACGACGGCCCCGGCAGCTTGCGCGTGGCTTTGGACGCGCGCGAACCGCGCACGGTCATCTTCCGCGTCTCTGGCACCATTGAGCTGACCAAGCCGCTGCGCATTTTGCATCCTTTCATCACCGTCGCAGGCCAGACCGCACCAGGCGACGGCATTTGCCTGAAGGGTTTTGATCTGCAAATCGGCACCACGCATGATGTCATCGTCCGGCATCTGCGCTGCCGCCCCGGCGACAAAACCTCCCAGCCGGGCGAGATCGATGCCCTCACCATCTGGGATGCGCAAAACGTGATCGTCGATCATTGCAGTGCCACCTGGAGCACTGATGAATGCCTCTCCGTCACGCGCGATTCCGACCGCATCACCGTGCAGCATTGCCTCATCGCCGAGGCGCTCACCTCACATGGCCTCGGCTCCATCATTGGCTCTTATCACGGCCAGATTTCTTTCCTGCACAATCTCTACGCCAGCAACCGCGCGCGCAATCCACGCCCCAGCGGCTACCAAACGATGAAGGGTCATGAGAACGATCCAGGCCCGCGCATCGACTTTCGTCACAATGTCATCTTCAACTGGCAAAGCGGCGCAGGCTACACGGGCGGTGACGATGCCAGACAGCCCGAACGCATCGCCATGAACTATGTGGGCAACTACCTCAAGCCCGGCGCGGACACTTCATCAACGTATCGGTCCGTTGCACTCACCATTTACGCAGGCTCGACTGCCGAGATCTACCTCGAAGGCAATCAAATCGAAAACCCGCCTCAGCCGATCAACGTGCAGTCCGAACTGCTCATGCTGAAACCCGGAAGCACCCTCATCCTGCGTGACAAACCGCTCCCTTTTGAGCCACTCGCCGTCAAACTCGCCTATCCGCAAGCTCTCGAAGAAGTCGGCGCGGTGAAACCCAAACGCGATGCCGTGGACACGCGCATCATCACCGGCGTGCGCGACGGCACAGGACGCCTGCCGACTACCCTCGCGCCTGATGCCTGGCCCGAACTGAAAGCCGGCGAGCCCTTGCTCGACACAGATCACGATGGCCTGCCCGATGCCTGGGAGCAAGCCCACGGCTTGACTGCAAACGATCCCTCCGATTCCTCCAAGCCCTCGCCGCAAGGCTGGACGCATCTGGAGCTATGGATGAACTCGCTTTGACCATGAAACATCTCGCTTTCGCCTTCCTCGCTCTCCTTTCGCCTCTCGCGGCGCAGGAAAGGTATCCCCTGATGCACCGCCTCACATGGGAGGAGTATGCGGGCACCCTGGCGCATTGGCGAAAGGCGTATCCGAAGGTTGCCGTGCTTGAATCGCGAGGCATGAGCGGACAGAACATGCCGGTGTATTTGCTCAAAATCACCGATCCGACGGTGAAGAGCACGGACAAGCAGGTGTGCCTCGTCACCACGCTGCACAGCGGACCGGAGCGCACGGGCACGACAGGGGCGATGGCCTTCGCGGAGTGGTGTTTGAGCGATGATCCGCTCGCCGCGGAGACGCGGAAGAAACAAATCGTGCTCATCATGCCGTGCGTGAATCCGTTGGCGATGTTTTATACGGATCGCTTCCGCAACGAGCACGGTGTGGACCCTTACACGGGCACCGCCCGCATCGGAAAGCTGTGGGATGTAAAATCGCTCACGCTGACGAAGCCGGGGGATGCCCCGGAGCTAGCGGCGGTGCTGTCGGTGATCGACGAATACCAGCCGGAGGTGCACGCGGACCTGCATGGAACCGGTTTACAGGAGTATGCGCCGGATCAACTCGGCTCGCGGCGCATGTATCACGGTCAAATCATGACGGAGGTGACCGGCGGGGCGTATTCGAACTACGCGCTGCGCCCGTGGGACTGGCGTGTGACGGAGGCGATGATCGCGGCGGGAAAGGAGGCCGGTTTTCCATCGGATCGCTTCGAGGCGGATGCGCAGCGCACGTTCTGGGGACCGGAACTGGCACCGCTGGGCAAGAAACTCTGGCACGGCATGCCGCTCTTTTATTCGGCGCACTACGGCTACGCGAAGTATCACACGATGGTCATCACGCAGGAGGTGGCGTGGGAGCAGAGCCTCGTGGCGCGGATGAAGGGCCTCATGAAGATCGGCAACGGGGCTTGGTTGGATGAAAAAGCGCCCGGCTACCCTGTGAACCGCATGAGGCACTTCGTCGGGCACTATGTGACGGCGTATGGCCGGAATGCGACAGAGCGACGCGCGAGCCGTGTGGAGCTGTGGAATCAGCAAAGCGACTTCGCGCTAGGTTTTCTCTATCCGCAGACGGTCGGTCGCGAGAGCCTCGTGGTGGCCACGACGGCTGCGGCGAAGAAGGCGATTGCCAACAACGAATTTTCCAAGGCTGTCCAAAGTTTCATCAAAGCCGGTCCTGAACTCAAAGTGGCGATGGAAGTGCCCAACGAGCAACTGCTCGCCTCGACGACGGATGCGAAGATCACAAAAGGCATCGGATTTCGGATGCGATTGCCGTATCGAGCACCCACGAAGCTCGATGTGCGCCTCAACGGTCGTGCTTTGA
>JBEBGU010000567.1:0-3694 GCA_040081325.1 Prosthecobacter sp. | reverse complement strand
TATTTTTTGTTATGCAGAAATAGTCTGCTAACCAAGTCGAATTGGGTCGGCACACGACCAGGAAGTGCCGCCACCTACCACAGCCCCAATGCATGCGCGCAAACTCATTTTCGCCTTTATTCTAGCAATCCTTTCGTGGGGATGCATCCACGGTGCAAATGCGCAGATTCCAGTATTCCGCCTGGATGGCTGGGGAGTAGATCAGGGGCCACTGGGTTGGAGCATGGATGCCACCAATGGACAGCTATTCGAGGACGGGAGCTTTGTGGTTTCCTCCACAGGAGATACTTTATCAGGGCCACCAACCGCAAAAACGGATGGTTTTTTTATTCTCGGTAGCTATTACCTTGGAAGCCCTGGCAATGTCAGTATTGAGCAATGGCGAGCAGCCGTCCCTTGGCTGAATTTCACAGCACCACCGAACTATGCTGAAGTCAGCGGTAAATATCACCATTTGCGGGTAGAAATTAAAGGCGGCGGAGGCAGTCCAGAAATCGTTGTGGAGCAGCCTGCGGGCTGGGGACTTATCGACAACAGCTCAACTCCAGTGTCATTTTCCACTGTCAATGTGGGCAGCAACAGCACCCTCACTTTCATCATCAAAAATATCGGCACCGCGAATCTCATAGGACTCACTATCACGAAGGATGGCACAAACTCTTCAGATTTTACTGTCGTGCAGAACCCTATCGCCCCAGTTAGCGGGCCTTCTGGAAACACGAGCTTCATAGTGAGCTTTGCTCCCACAACCTCTGGGACAAAAACCGCGACCCTTCACATCGCCAGCAACGACAGTGATGAGAACCCGTTTGATATACTTTTGAGTGGATATGGGCAAGCTGGGGTGGCAGCAGCGGAAATCGTGGTAGAACAGGATGGAAGTAACCTCAATGACAACAGCACTACCCCGGTTATTTTTCCTTCGGTCAACGTGGGCAGTAACACCAGCTTAAACTTCACCATCAAGAACGTGGGTGGAACTGATCTAACAGGTCTCACTCTCACGAAGGATGGCACGAATGCATCTGAGTTCACCATCACGCAAAATCCCACCGCTCCGGTTAGTGGACCTTTTGGCAGCACGGTCTTTGTCGTTCGCTTTACCCCAGCAGGTTCAGGAACAAGAATTTCGACCCTCCATATCGCCAGTAACGACACTGACGAGAATCCTTTTGACATTCGTCTGAGCGGAAATGGGTCTGTCGTAGCAGTTCCCACTGTCACGGCCATCTCGCCCACCAGCGGCAGCACGGCAGGCGGTACCAGCGTGACGATCACCGGCACCAACTTCACTGGAACCACGGGTGTGACCATCGGCGGCATAGCAGCCACGACTGTCAGCGTCGTCAACGCAACAACGGTCACATGCATCACGCCAGCCCATGCCGCAGGCTCAGCCAGTGTTTCTGTCATCACTCCGGGCGGCTCGAATGGAGCGAACACACTCTTTACTTATGTCACCCCTCTTTCCACTCCCACTGTCACGGCCATCTCACCCACGAGCGGCAGCACGGCAGGCGGCACTAACGTCACGATCAGCGGTACGAAGTTCACTGGGGCCACGGGCGTGACCATCGGTGGCTCGGCAGCAACGAGTGTCGTGGTTTCCAATGCCACGACAATCACCTGCATCACGCCCGCTCATGCGACCGGACCTGCCAGTGTCTTGGTCACTACTCCGGGCGGCACGAATGCAGCGAACATTCTGTACACCTATATCAGTCCACCCCCCACCGTCACGGCCATCTCGCCCACGAGCGGTAGCACGGCAGGCGGCACCAGTGTGACGATCACTGGCACAAACTTCATCGGAGCCACGGTTGTGACCATCGGCGGCACGCCAGCCGCAAATGTCAGCGTTATCAATGCCACAACGATCACCTGCATCACGCCCTCTCATGCGACAGGCACTGCCAGTGTTTCTGTCATCACTCCGGGCGGCACGAATGCCGCGAACACGCTGTTCACGTTTCAGGTGCCCGCACCCGCCCCCACGGTGACCGCGATCAATCCCAGCAGCGGGATCACTGGGGGCGGGACGAGCGTAACGATCGTCGGAACCGACTTCACCGGTGCCACCAGCGTCACCATCGGCGGCACGGCAGCCACGAATGTCAGTGTCATCAATGCCACGACGATCACCTGCACCACGCCGGCTCATGCGGCAGGAACGGCAAGTGTTTCGGTAACCACTCCTGGTGGAATGAACGCGGCGAATACACTGTTCACGTTCGTCCCTACTCCCCCTCCGATGGTCATGTTTATATCGCCCACCGGAGGCAGCACGGAGGGCGGCACCGCCGTGACCATTACCGGCTCGAGCTTTTTTGGAGACGCTGGCGTGACATTCGGCGGCGTGGCAGCATCGAATGTCATTGTTGTGAATGAGATGACGATCACCTGCACTACGCCCGCCCATGCCCCGGGCCCTGCCAGTGTAGCGGTGACAACTCCGGTAGGCAGTAGCGTAACCCCACTGCCGTTCACGTATGTGTTTCAGAACGTCGCTCCGAGTTTTGCTCTGCCACCTAGCTCGATTGGTCCGGCAGGGGCGACTTGGACGGCGCAGCCGAACGCGGGCAGCCGCGATTGGCAGGCCATAGCATCGTCGGCTGATGGGACGAAGCTGGCGGCAGTGGTTTACGGCGGTCAGATTTACACCTCAACAGACTCCGGAGTGAGCTGGACGGCGCGGGAGAGCAGTCGAGGTTGGTTCTCCATCGCGTCGTCTTCCGATGGAACAAAGCTCGCGGCGGTGGCTCAATACGGCCAGATTTACACCTCAACGGACTCCGGGGTGAGTTGGACGGCGCGGGAGAGCAGCCGGGCGTGGTGGTCCATCGCGTCGTCTGCTGATGGGACGAAGCTGGTAGCGGGTGTCTTATACGGCCAGATTTACACCTCGACAGATTCTGGTGTGAGCTGGACGGCGCGAGATAGCAGCCGGGCGTGGCTTTCAATCGCGTCGTCAGCAGATGGAACGAAGGTGGTAGCAGCCGATGGTAATATAGGGGGCCAGATTTACACCTCGATAGACTCCGGGGTGAGCTGGACGGCGCGGGCTAGTAGTCGAGGTTGGTTTTCCATCGCGTCGTCGTCCGATGGGACGAAGCTGGCGGCGTTGGAAAACGAAAGCACAGGCCAGATTTATACATCAACGGACTCCGGTGTGAGTTGGACGGCGCGTGACAGCAGTCGGTCTTGGTATTCCATCACGTCGTCAAACGATGGTACAAAGCTGGCGGCGGTGGTTTACAACGGCCAGATTTACACCTCGACGGACTCCGGGACGAGCTGGACAGCGCGGGATAGCAGTCGGCGTTGGTATTCCATCACGTCGTCGGGCGATGGCACAAAGCTGGCAGCGGCGGAAAAGGGGGGGCTAATCTATACCTCGGTGGGCGCTGTGAGTCCCTACGCCATTGCGATACCAGCTGACAGCGGGTTAGTTACGTCAAACGCTTTCGCCACGAACATCTCGGCTGGCCCGTCCGGTGAGTCCGGGCAGACGGTGAGCTTCACGGTCACGAACGACAACCATGCTCTCTTCAGCGGGCAGCCGGCGATTGATACCAGTGGCACACTTGCCTTCACTACGGCGGGGATTGCAGGCACCGCGACCGTGACGGTCCTCGCCCACGACGACGGTGGGATCGCCAACGGTGGCGTGGACACCAGCGCCCCACAGACTTTC
>JBEBGU010000566.1:0-3722 GCA_040081325.1 Prosthecobacter sp. | reverse complement strand
CGCCGGCAACGACACCCTGCTCTACTACATGAGCGATGAAGCCAACGGAAGGCAAAACCGCCTTCGTCGAGAAACGGAAGCCCAACTTCAAGAAGTTCAAACGGGTGCCGTAGTGGTGCATACATCAATTCGATGGGAGTGATGCTACGCCTCATTATCCCACAATATCCGCCCCTTCAATCACGCCATTCGGATCAATTTTTACCTCAATTTGATGTCCGAGGAACAATCCTCCATCGCGGAACCAACAGGATGATGATCCATCCCGATCGACCACGATGCTTTTTAGTTTGATGCGCTCTGTGAATTGATCAGCAGACAGGTAGCCAAGGCTTTTCCATTCGTCACTGTAGGTCTGATAAAGAGACTCCTGGACGGCGTTTCGCACTTGGCTCATTCGACTTTCGAGAGTGCCCTTTTATGCGTGACGGCATGAAGCCATCACTCCTTGATCAGTGCCTTCTCCAGCCCCGTCGCCACCTCTCGTACCACAGCGTAGGGATCGTTCTTCGCTCGCCTGAGAGCACTCTTCGTCTTGGCGGGTAGAGGTGGCTTATCCACTTCGCCAATGTAGCGCATCGAGTACTTCTCGCCCTCCAGCATCTGCGATTTTTCCCGCACCACGATGGCGTAGTTTCGACAATCCCGGTCCGTCAAAGCTCCCACGACGAGCTTCAGATGACCTGGGAGACTCAGCACATGGTAGCCCGTCTCCGATCTCACCAGCACCGGCCCCACAAAACGCAGCTTCGCGGATGGTGCCGCCTTGGCACTCTCGACCAGCTCAGTCTCGCAGCCCTGGCAGAGCTGGTGCTGCGTGACGGGATCACGCCCGGTCAGAAGTCGGCCAAAACGAAAGGCGATCTGGGCCTTCATCAGACACCTGGAATCCAGGCAATGATGACCCGAAGCACCCATCTTCCGGCGGGATAGACCCAGCAGATGACCAGCTTCATGAAGCGCTAGATCATCACCAAGGTACCCATCCAAAAGGCGTGCATAACGTGTATTGAGGTACATGGCCGCCGGATAGGGAAGATAGTCCACATGCGGATTCGCGTTTCGCTCGCGCTGATCCTTCGGCTTTGGCTTAGCCGCCCGATCACAAAGGGCACCATCATAGCAGAGCACATACAAATAGGCTGCTTGATCACTGCCAGCCTGCTTCGGTGGCCCGTCGATGAATCGCTGCGCCAGGATCTTATGCGGCAGCCCCTGCGCCTCTTGGATCGGGATCACATCGTCACGCACGATCTCGATGCCACCCGGCTTCTGGCAGTGCGCTTTCAGGAACTCGCGGAGCTTGTCCAGCCTTGCCGCGTCTGGCTCGCTGCCCTTCACTGCATCCACCTCCACATAGAGTCGTGCATACGGAGACTTCAGCAGATACATCAAATGCGGCTGCCAAAAACCAGTGGCTTCGATGATGTCACTACGAGTATCAGATTTGGCTTTTCGAAAGCTCGAACAACCCACCGAAATCAGGCACAGGCAGATGAGAGCAAAGTTACAGAGAGATCGTGGACTCATGGAGTAAAGGTTTTCTACCAACACACGCTCAAGAAGCAATGAGATCATCTCCGGCGGCACGCCAGTCTGGCCAGCACGCCAAGTTTTCCTACTTGCCCCTGAACATCCTCACCAGCATCCTCGTCTCAACACCGCTCAACGCTCTTGATTATGAAGACCCATCTCACCCTCCGCCTCAGTGGCGTGCTAGTCTTAGCACTCGCAGGCTGCAAGCCTGAAACCAACAACGCCGCTGCCGATGAAGCGCGGCGGCAGCTCGAAGCCACTCAGGCCACTTACGCGCAGCAGGCCGCAGACATGCAAAGCCGCAGCGAGGATCTGCAAAAGCAGCTCGCTGAACTCGAACGCAGCATCAAGGACAAAGAAAACGCGGAGCTCAAAGCCAAGCTCGACGCGATCTCTGCTGAGAATCAAAAGCTCATGGCCGATGCCGATGCGGCCCGCCGCAAGAGCGAGCAATTGCGTGAGCAACTTGCCTCCACGCCCGTGATGCCAGTGCCTATCGCTACACCTTATGTGCCACCCATGGCGCAGCCTCCAGTTTCCCAGCCCTGGAACGATCCGAGTGCGGATTACTCGATGTTTTATGACTCGCTCAATCCCTATGGTCGCTGGCTCAATGTCGATGGTTATGGTTATGCCTTCCGTCCGAGTTTGTCTGAGCGCTCGTCATGGCGTCCCTATGTCGATGGACGCTGGGTTTCCACCAATCAGGGCTGGGCCTGGGATTCACGCGAACCGTTCGGCTGGGCCTGTTACCACTATGGTCGCTGGGTCCGTCTTTCGAGACAGGGCTGGGTTTGGATTCCAGGTCGTGAATGGGCACCCGCATGGGTTTCCTGGCGCTCGGGTGGCGACAATGTGGGTTGGGCACCTCTGCCACCAACCGTTGGTTATGGAAATGTCGGCAGCGACTGTGATGCCCGCTACGGGCTAGCACCCACCAGCTACACCTTCATTCAGGCATCTCATTTTGGTCGTTCCAGCTATGTGAATGTTTCACTGTCGATCGGCAGCGTGACCCAGTTTTTTAATCAGACAATCAACGTCACCAACATCGTCCAAGTGCGGCAGCAAAATACGAACATCTTCATGAATCGCGGTGGGCCGGCATTGGACTGGATCGAGCGTCGCAGTGGCTCACGCATCGAGCGTGCGCCAGTGCAGGTCGTGCGTACGCTGGAGCGTCCCGTGGAGTTCCGCGCTGGGCGCACGGGAGCGCCATCCTTCATCGCCGCACCACTGCCTTCAGGCCGTGCAGATCGCACTCGTGAGCTGCCAAAGAATGCCGAGCGTGTCAGCAGCCCCACGATGGTCGATGTCTGGAAGGATGTACCCTCCGCACAGCGCGATGGCTTCCGCGAAGCCATCACCCGTCAGGCTCGTGAGCCACAGCCAAAGCCCGTCATCGCCGTTTCAGCACCCGAAGTAGTGCCGGTCCTGCCACCTCAGCCAGAAGTGCGCCCCGCCATCCCGGTTCCTAATATGCCGAGCGTGCCTGATCGTATCGCCGGTCGTGATCGCGGAAACAATCAGCCACCCGTGATGCCCAAACTCGAAATCACCCAAGACGCAGCCAACAAAGCCAACCTCGCTCGTCGCGATGCCGAGCGGCGAATGCAGGAGGCTGAAGAAGCGCGTCAAAAGCAAGTCGCTGAGCAACAAGCCAGCAGGGCCGCTCAACAGAAAGAAATTGCACAAAAGCAGGCAGAGGCAGCCGCCATGCGTGCGCAGTTGGCCGAGCAAGAAAAGAAAGACTTAGCCATGCGTGAAAAGCAGGCCGCCGACATGAGCGAAAAAGAAGCTGCCGCACTCAAGGAAAAACAAGCCGCCGAAATGGCTGCACAGCAGCAAGAACTCGCCCGTAAAGAAGCCGAAGCCATCGCCATGCGTGAACAGCTCGCTGAGCAGGAAAAGAAAGCCCTCGTCATGCGTGAAGAGCAGGCCGCGCTCATGAAGCAGCGTGAGGCTGAGGCAGAGAAAGCCAAAGCCGCTGCCGAAATGGCAGAGCAGCAGCAAGAAGCCGCCCGCAAGCAAGCCGAGGTCGCCGCGATGGTGCAGCGTCAAGAAGCCATGGCCGCTCAGGCTGAAGCCGCCAAACAGCGTGAAATGCAGGTCGAGCAGCAGGCTGAAGCCCGCAAACAGGCTGAGCTGGAGGCCGCCAAAGCCCGCGAAGCCGCCATGGTTCAGGA
>JBEBGU010000565.1:0-3728 GCA_040081325.1 Prosthecobacter sp. | reverse complement strand
GCGTGCCTTCCCCTCGCTCAAATGTTTCGCTCCCCCCCAAAGAGGTGTTAGAAATGAAGCCGACAAGTCCAGAGATTATCTTCATCAATGCAGAGACCAAAAAGCCGTGACTGAAATTTTAATGCTCGAATCAACGAGTGCGCCTTATGGCATGGAGGGCACCTTCAGTGAGCGGCAGCACCCATACATGAGTGCTTTGAGCCTTGGTAAAGGTATGACGACGTCAGTAGGGCTGAAAACTTCCATCGCCACGCTATTGACACTCCGCTTCGGCTCAGACGGCTACGAACCTGCTGTGATCGTTATCCAGCCGGGACAGGAAGGCAGGATCGCACTGCAATTGAAGCCTGCCGCAGCGGGGCGTTCATCACCGCTATGACATCACGCTTCAGCCTTCTCGTCTTATTCCTTCTGGCTTCGGCTGCCTTAGGGTATGACTCGCTGCCAGTGGATGACGGCTACATTGAGGATGCACCATTCGGCCTCATGGGTAATCTCTTCGCCTGGCTCATCATGATCATACTCGTCTTCATCTTTTGTCTCCTGTTTTGTCTCGTGATCGGGCTGGGTCTCGCGCTTGGACTGGCGGTCCTCGCAGGACTCGCGGCCATGTTTGGTGCGGGTGGATTGGTGACTTCACTGCTCGGATTTGCAGCCACGCGCAGGCCGCAGGTCGGCTGGCGGATCTTCAGCATGTGGATGCACGCGGGCTTCATGTTGATAGCTGGGGCAGGGATCGGCGGCTTCATTGCTCCCATGATCTGGCCTAGCACAGCAGCCTGGCCTTCGGCTGGTATGGGAGCGTTCGCAGGACTCGGCACAGGCATCGCTTGGGGATGGATTATTGCCATAGCGGTGGAGCGCACACTAGGACTCTTAAAGGAAACGATTTTGCCGATGTTTGAAGATCGTCATTGATGCGAGAATCGTGCTGGCGTTCGTATCTGTCGCCTGCCAGAGCTTTAACCCATGACCGACCTCGCCACAGTTCTCATCGTTGATGACGAAAAGCACACCCGTGATGGCTTGCGCTTATCCCTGGAGGATGACTTCGACTGCTATGTGGCCTCGAATGCAGATGAGGCGCTGGAGCACCTGAAGAATGATCAGGTCGATGTGATGCTCACGGATCTACGACTCGGTGAAGACGATGGGATGAAGCTCTTGGAGCAGGCTCTGGCACTGCCTAAACCGCCCGTGTGCATCATGATGACAGCTTATGGCAGCGTCGATACGGCGGTCGAGGCGATGCGGCGCGGAGCGTATCACTTTGTGACGAAACCGCTTAACCTCGATGAAGTGGAGTTGCTGGTGAAGCGTGCGCTACGCAGCCGACATCTGGAGCATGAAAACAAGGCGTTGAAGCAGCAAGTGGAGCAGAAGTTTTCCATCGAAGGCATACTGGGGAAAGCGGATGCGCTGAAGCCCATTCTTGAAACGATCCAGCAGGTGGCCCCGACTCGCGCCACGGTTTTGATCGAAGGCGAAAGCGGCACGGGCAAAGAACTCGTCGCGCGTGCAGTTCATAATCTCAGCGGCAGACCGAAGGCGAAAATCGTGACGGTTCATTGCGCTGCGCTGTCACCACAGATCTTGGAAAGCGAGCTGTTCGGGCATGAGAAAGGTTCGTTCACCGGAGCGCAGGAGCGGCGCATCGGACGCTTTGAACTGGCGGACGGTGGCACGCTATTCCTCGATGAAATCGGTGAGATTGATGCGAGTACGCAAGTGAAGCTGCTGCGTGTCCTTGGCGAACAAACGATCGAACGTGTGGGTGGCAGCAAGCCGATCAAGATCGACGTGCGTGTGATCGCTGCGACGAACAAGGATCTGGCCAAGATGGTGGAGGAAGGCAAGTTCCGCGAAGATCTCTACTGGCGGCTGCGCGTGGTCGCCATCCACATGCCGCCGCTACGCTCGCGCAAGGCTGATATACCCTTGCTGGCTGAGCATTTTCTCAAAGAACTGTCTGCATCAAACGGCAAGACTTTTAAACCGCTCGCCGAAGATGCGCTGCCACCGCTCATGAATTACGATTGGCCGGGCAATGTGCGCGAGCTGCGTGCGGCCATTGAGCACGGCATCGTCATGAGTAATAGCAGTCGTGTGATGGCGAAGCACCTGCCTGCTTATCTTTCGCAGCCGGGTGGACTTGGCCTGCGCGTGCCGACATTGGCGGCACCCAAATCAAGTTCGCCGAATGATCCGCCGCCGAAGGCTGCACTGGACATCCATGAGATGGAGAAACAGCTCATCATCGAAGCACTAGAGCGCAGTGGTAACAACCGCAGTGCGGCAGCTGAACTGCTGAACATGAGCCGCCGTAGCCTGCAAAGAAAACTCAAGGACATGGGCATGGTGCGGAGGCATCGGAAACGTGTCATATCCACGGACTAAACCACTCTTCATGCCCACCCTTCTTCTGCCTGTTTCGCTGCCTGCTTTTCTAGTCGATCCACTTCGCGCCGCTCACCACATCACTGAAGCCGCATCACCCGATGTACGCGGTCTTGTGGTGTCCGGCGGGTTCACGGTTCATGAGTTGCTTCTCACCAGCCTGCCAAATTTAGAGATCATCAGCGTGTTCGGAGTCGGCTACGATGGCGTGCCCATCAGCCTCTGCCTGCAGCGTGGTATCCATGTTACGAATACGCCGGATGTACTGACTGAAGATGTTGCCGACATTGCCACCGCTCTGGTGCTGATGACCAGTCGGCGACTCGGGGAAGCCGAGCGCTATGCGCGTGCAGGCTCATGGGTGAAGGGAGCCTTCCCTCTAGCTCATGCGCTGCGTGGTAAGACGGCTGGCATCTTGGGGCTAGGCCGCATCGGTAAAGCTATCGCGCAACGTTTGTTAGCGCATGGAATGAAGGTCGCCTACCACGGGCGGCAGCCACAGGCGGTGGAGTATCGCTACTGCAACACGCTCATCGAGCTGGCGGAGGCATCTGACTTTCTCATCATCGCATGTCCTGGTGGGTCTGGGACAAAGCATCTGATCAATGCTGACGTGCTGCGCGCGCTCGGCTCCGCTGGCACGCTCATCAACATTGCGCGTGGGTCGGTGGTGGATGAGGCGGCACTCGTTCAGGCTTTGCAGGCAGGCATCATCCGTGGGGCGGGCCTAGACGTGTTTGAAAATGAACCGCACATTCCGGCTGAACTCTGCGCCTGTGAGAACGTTATCTTACTGCCCCACGTCGGCAGTGCCACACACGAGACACGTCATGGGATGGCGCAGCTTGTGGTGGAGAATATCTACGCGCACTTCGCTGGAGAGCCTCTGCTGACAGCGGTCTGCTGACGTCAGAAAAATATTTTCATTGCTGCTGAATAGGCTTTGGAGAGCTGCGTCGAAAGCTCCCGAACAACTAGTTCACTACCATGAAAAAAATCATCACCCTCCTCGCTGCTGTTACGGTTTTCGGAATCGCAGCCCCCTCAGTCAGTCAGGCCTGGGACCAGTGCAATCACGGCTACCAGCCACGAGTCGTCAGCTATCTTCCGTGCGGACGCCCGGTGCTAGCGATCTACCAAATCTATGGCTATGACCGCTGCGGTAATCCGCTCGGGCGCTGGGTCACACAGCGTGAATCCTGCGGCTGTAGCACATGCAATCCAAGGCCCTCTTGCCCGCCGAGCTATGGACGGTACGGCGGCTACCAGCCTTCACATCACGATCACCATAGCAGCGGCACGAGATGGTCATTCTCCTTCGGTCGCTGATT
>JBEBGU010000564.1:0-3730 GCA_040081325.1 Prosthecobacter sp. | reverse complement strand
TGTATGAATCCGGCATCGCCGGCATGCGCTTCTCGATCTCCGAGACCGCCAAATACGGCGACATCACCCGCGGTCCCCGCGTCGTGAACAAGGCCGTCAAGGCCGAGATGAAGAAGATCCTCAAAGAGATCCAGTCCGGCCAATTCACCAAGGAATGGGTCAAGGAGCACAAGGGTGGTCTCAAGAACTACAACAAGCTCCTCAAGGCCGGTGAAAAGCACCAGATCGAGAAGACCGGCGCCTACCTCCGCGCGCTGATGCCTTGGATCAAGAAGCGCGACACGAAAGGCCAGCAGGCCAGCTACTCATAAGCGGAGCGCGGAGATAACATCCGCCTCAGTTACTTCAAAGCGCGGGTCGAAAGGCCCGCGCTTTTTGTTAGTGCGCTCTTCCCACTTATTCAGCCAGCGCTGCTTTGAATTTGGGCACCCAGGTCCTGCGGATCTCGGTGGGTAGTTCTTTTTGAGCTTCGAGTTCAGCCAGAGTGGCCTGTGCTGATATCTTGGCCTCATCATTCTTGCCAGCTTTGATCAGGGCTTCAATGAGGGTCTCGGTTGCCTCCAGCGTGCCGGGATCGGTGGTGCCGTTCTGGGCTTTGAAGCTGGTCACGGTGTAGTGCAGCATCTTCAAGGTTTCTTCGGTGAGTCCGGCCTGCTTGTGCAGACGCAGCAGATCGTTCCTGGCCTCGGTGGTGGAGAAGTGGCTCGGCCCCAGCAGGTCGATGAAGAGTTCCCAGGCCTCATGTTGGTGCTCGATGGCTTCGGGTAAGAGTCCGGCGGTTTCGCATTCGTTGCCGGCCTGGACGTAGGCACGCGCGGTGTGTTGATCGATGAGGCCGAGCAGGCGCTTGCTGAGGCGGATGTTTTTGCGCGCTTCCTCTAGCGCACGTTCTGGCTCTCCGGCCTGACGCAGGGCGATGGGGTAGCTCAGGTGGGCATTGACGGTGTCGATGGGGTGAACCTCCGCAGGCCAGTTTTTCAGGCGCTCAAAGAGGGATTCAAAGGCGGCGACGGCTTCCTTGGGGCGTCCGGCGACTCGCAGGGCCTTGGCACGGACAGTATGGAGAAAGATGATGCCGGGGTCATCCGGCATCAGGTTCTTTTCATAATCGGGCAGTATTTTGTCCGCGAGGGCCAGCGCTTCCTTGCCGCGTTTGAGCGCCAGCAGGACGAGGATGTGCGCTTCCTGATGCCTGCGCAGGATGTTGGCGGGCAGTTTCAGCTTCACCGTTAGGGCCTCGGCCTTTTCTAAACAAGCCAATGCCTGGTCCCACTGGCGCAGATCGTGGTAGGCTCTACTCAGCCCGGTGAAGAGGTGCATCTGGTTCGCCTCCGAGAGCGAATCGGCGATGGCGGTGGCGCGGTCCAGGCTGTCGATCATTTTCTCCTGCTGGAGGTAGTAGATGCTGCCGTATTGGGTGTCGCTCATCGTCCCGGCCAGGATCTGGAGCGCAGCCTCGGCTTTCTGCTTCTGCCAAAAAGTGGTCGCCGTGCCGATGGCGATCAGAGCCAGGCCGCCGATGATCGCCGCAGTCGCCAGCCAGTGCCGCCGCACCCAGCTTTGTGTGAGATAAAGCGCACTCGGCGCGCGCGCCTGGATCGGCTCGTGATTCAGGAAGTGCTCGATGTCTTCCCTCAGGGCCGTGGCACTTTGATAACGGCGCTCGCGGTCTTTGGCTAGGGCTTGAAGGGTGATCAGGTCGAGGTCACGGGAATGACGAATGCTGAATGTCGAATGACGAACCTCGGTGCGGGCTTGACCTTCGTCATTCCGCCCAGAGGGAGGCCTCGGCTCTACTTCGCGGATGATCCGGCGCATCTCTTCGTAGCCGGCGGCGTGCAGCGTCTTCACATCAAAGGGTGGCTGACCGGTGAGCAACTCGTAAAGCAGAGCGCCGAGGGAATACACATCACTCCGCGTGTCGATGTCGGGATGCGCGTCCGCCTGCTCGGGGCTCATGTAGATCGGTGTGCCGAGCAGATGTTCGGCGCGAGTCACGAGCGTGAATTCGCTGAGCCGGTCTGTCGTGGTGGCCTTAGCGATGCCGAAGTCGATGATCTTCGGTACAGCCACTCCGTCGATCTCGGTCACGAGGATGTTCGAGGGCTTCAGATCGCGGTGGATGATGCCCTTTTGGTGCGCGTGCTGCACCCCGGCGCAGACGCTTTGGAAAAGACGCAGCTTTTGCTCCAGTGGCAGTTTTTTGGTGAGGCAATACTTCGTCAGCGGCTCTCCCCGGACCAGCTCCATCGCAAAGTAAGGCCTGCCCTCAGATGTCGCGCCCGCATCCACCACCTTCGCAATGTTCGGGTGATCCATCAGCGCCAGCGTCTTCCGCTCCTGCTCAAAGCGCGCCATCACCTCCAGCGTGTCCATGCCGAGTTTGAGAATCTTCAGCGCCACCGTGCGGCGCACCGGCTCCTCCTGCTCCGCCAGCCAGACCGTGCCAAAGCCACCCGTGCCGAGCTGCTCCACCAGGATGTAGGGGCCTACCTCATCGCCCGGCTGATGCGTGGCGATGTCCCGAGGCACCAGCACATCTCCCAGCACCGCTGCCGCCACCGCGTCGGACATATCCGGCGGGAGGGGATGGGATTGGGAAGTTTTCGGCATACAGGGACCGGGATTATGCCGGGCATGAGTGCTATCGCCAAACTCAAACCATCATTTCAGGAAATGACGTGAGTATTTTTCGAGGATTGCGCCGCGGGGGTGAATAGCGCAGTCTCGCCACTCAAAAATGCCGCCCCAGGCAAGTCTCGGCCCGCCCGCATGAGTACCGCTTTTATCACCACGCAATGGACCCTGATCTACAGGGCGGGTGATTCGCAGACGGTGTCAGGAGCTGAGGCCTTCAGTGCTCTTTGTCAGGCCTACTGGCAGCCCTTGTATGCCTACACCCTCAGCACTGGCGTCAGTCATCAGGACGCGCAGGACTTCACTCAGGGCTTCTTTCAGCACCTGCTGGAGAAGGACCTCCCTGCCGGTCTCCACCCCACCAAGGGACGCTTCCGCACCTGGCTGCTGGCCGTGATGAAGAACTTCCTCGCCGGTGAGCACCGCCACCAGACCCGGCAAAAGCGTGGCGGTCCCGATTTGCAGACGCTGACGCTGGAGGACGCCCACCACGAACTCCATCATAGCGACCATCCCGCCGATGCCTACGAGCGTGAATGGGCGCGCAGCGTCCTCGCCAATGCCCTCACCCGACTCCGCGAGGAATCTGAGCACGCTGGACAGATGAACCGCTTCGAGGTCCTCCAGGGCAGCCTCTTCGATGTCACCAAGGGCGAAGGAGCCACCGAGGAGCAGGCCGCCTTGCTTGGCATCTCGCACAACGCCGCCAAGATCGCCCTCAGCCGCCTGCGCCAGCGCTACCGCGAGCTGGTGAAAAAGGAAGTCTCCCGCCTCGTCGAAGACCCTGCCGAAGTGGACGAGGAGATCGCCCATCTGGTGCGGGTACTGAGCCGGTAGAGGAGAGTGATGCCGCCCAGAGTGTTGCGGCCTTTCCAGGCTGCAATCCCCGAACGCCAGAATGCAGGCTAGCGTGTGGCGCTACCTTGGGTGCTCGATGCTTTGGGAGGGAACGGCTCTGGTGCTCATATTCTGCCTCGGTGGTGTTTGCGACATGCTACGGGCTGGAAAGCCCACGCTCCTTGTGTGTGCCCAGCATGGGCACAGTCCTGATGGGGTTAAAGTCCCCTGTAGATAAACCAGACATGATGAAAAC
>JBEBGU010000563.1:0-3731 GCA_040081325.1 Prosthecobacter sp. | reverse complement strand
ACTGCCTAATGGCGTCCCTTTCCAAACTGCCTTTTTCCCCGAATGTCTGAAACTCCTGTTACCAAGAAAATCTGGGATCGCACGGCTTGGAGCGATGCGGCTTTTTTTCTCCGCTATTTAAAACCACATTACGGGGTCTTCATTCCAGCTCTGATCTCACTGGCCATCACGGCGGTGCTGACGATGATATTTGTTCAGTTCTTGGCTTCACTGTTGGGTAAAGGACTCAGCGGCGTGAAAGGGCCTGAATGGCTGGCTGAGTTAAATCATGCCGTTTGGTTGCTAGTCGCGCTCATGGCAGCTCAATCAACCGTGGCCTTTTTTCGCATCAGCCTTTTTGCCAAAGCTGCTGAGCGCGCTTTGGCGGCGCTTAGATTCGCTGTTTATAGCCAAATCATCCGTCTGCCGATGACGACTCTTAGCAAGCATCGCGTCGGTGAATTGGGGTCACGATTGGCGAATGATGTGGAGTCGATGCGAGATACTTTGGTTTCAACAATCCCCATGCTGATCCGCCACAGCGTCATCTTACTTGGCTGCGTGGGTTATCTGTTCACGATTTCGGGAAAACTCGCCTTGGTGATGATCGGTACTGTGCCGGTGGCGCTGGTGCTGATCGCGCTTTTCGGTGCGAAGATTCGCAAGCTGGTGCGCAAGACGCAAGACCATCTGGCAGCCTCACAGGTGATCGTCGAAGAGAGCCTGCAAAGCATCGTCAGTGTGAAGGCTTTTGCCAATGAGGGCTATGAGTCGGCACGCTATAAATCAAAGCTGGATGGCTTTCTCAATCTGGCACTGCGGGCAGCGGCTCCGCGTGCGGCTTTCATCGCCTTCATTATTTTCTCGTTCAGTCTGGCTTTGATCGCGGTGACTTGGTTTGCACTGCGTATGCTGGAGAATGGGGAAATCCAGACGGCGGCTCTGATGCAGTTTGGTGGGGCGAGTGCGATGATGGCGGCCTCCTTCGCGCAGTTCCCGGAGTTGATCACTCAATTGCAGCGCACGCTCGGTGCTACGGACAATGTGCGTGAGATCCTCAGTGAGCCGATGGAGCCCCAAACAGAGGCTGTGGAGATGCGTCGCTTCCAGGGTGAGATCGAGATGGATGGCATCAGCTTTGCCTACCCGACACGGCCTGAGGCGACGGTGCTTCGTGAGTTTTCACTGCAAGCTAAAGCAGGTCAGCGAATCGCTCTGGTGGGGCCGAGTGGCTCTGGCAAGACGACGACCGTGTCACTGCTGTTCCGCTTCTATGAACCGACATCTGGAGAGATCCGGATCGATGGCCAATCCACACGCGATATGCCACTGCCACTGCTGCGGCGGAATCTAGCACTGGTGCCACAAGAGGTGCTGCTCTTTGGCGGCAGCATCCGCGAAAACATCGCCTACGGGAAACCTGACGCGACGGAGGCAGAGATCATCGAGGCAGCAAGACAGGCGAATGCGCATCTGTTTATCGAGAAGATGCCTGAGGGCTACGAGACCCTTGTTGGCGAGCGCGGCACGCAGCTTTCTGGCGGTCAGCGCCAGCGCATTGCCATTGCACGAGCCATTCTCGCTGACCCGGCGATTTTGATCCTGGATGAGGCGACGAGTAGTCTGGATGCGGAGAGTGAGCGACTGGTGCAGGACGCGCTGGATAAGCTCATGGAGAATCGCACTTCCATCATCATTGCGCATCGTTTGTCCACGGTTCGGCGCTGCGACCAGATCCTTGTTTTGTCCGGCGGCACGATCGTCGAGCGCGGTACGCATGAGGAGTTGCTGAGTAAAACTGGCAGCCTCTATGGTACCCTGGCGCGTTTACAGTTGGAATAAAAGCGAACGTCCGGCGTCTTATCCAAGTCTCTGACAAACCCCACACACAACCATGAAAAAACTCATCACACTCCTCCTCGCGGCTTTAATGCTACCAGCTTTTGCCAGCGAATTCCCTGAAGGCAGTCCCAAGTTCGGCACGAGTTATGATGCTGCATTAGCGACCGCAAAAAAGGAAGGCAAGCCCATCATCCTCGTCTTCTCCGCTGTCTGGTGCCCGCCGTGCCAGAGCATGAAAAAGAATGTCTATCCCAGCGCTGAAGTGAAGCCTCTGCATGATAAATTTGTCTGGGCCTATCTGGATACCGACGAAGAAGCCAATACGAAAGCGGCTGAGAAGTATGGCGTGCAGGGCATCCCGCATGTTCAGTTCCTCAGCAGTGACGGCAAAGCCTTGGATAAACTCATTGGTGGCGTGCCGCCTGCTGAGTTTGCCGCGACCCTGAACACACTGCTAGCTAAGGCGAAGTAAGTATTGACCCTTTGACTGGATTTAGCCCGGCATGATTCTGTGAAGCCAGACATGCCGGGTTTTTCTTTATTGGTTAGCTGCCCTTATGACCTCCTTTCGCGCGATCACACTGCTCGCTGATGCCCATCGGCGGATGTTGCGACACAGGATGCATGAGATGCTGACGCAAAATCGCCTTCTGGTGCTGACCATTGGCGGGTTTCTTGGGCTGTATTGCGTGGCGTCTTATTTGCTGGTGGCTCGCGGTTTGGACTTCATCAGCAAGACGCCACTCTTCGGTCCGCTGCTGACGGAGCGGCTGGTGTATGTGCTGTTCTTTTTCTTCTTTGTCATGCTGGTCATCTCCAATGCCACGATCACCGGCATGGGCCTGTTTCGGAGAAAGGACATGGAATGGCAGGTGGCACTGCCTTTGCCAAATCGCAGCCTCGTGATGTGGAAGACGCTGGAAGGCATGGCCTTGGCGAGCTGGGGCCTGCTGGTGCTGAGTGCGCCGATCCTCATGGCCTTGGGAAAACTGTTTCATAGCGGAGCGATGTTTTACCTGATGGGGCTGCCTGCCTTGCTTTGTCTGGTGACGATCTCGGCGAATCTTTCGACCTGGCTATTGCTGCTCCTCGTGCGCTACGCACGGCGCTGGTGGTGGCGACCGATCATCGTCATCGCGGCTGTCATGCTGAGTATGGCGCTGTATCGTTTTTTCACCTCTTCCACAGACACGCTCAAGGGGAACGATCTCGTGGCAAATTTGCACGAGGTGATGATGCATACCGAAATCTGCATGCACCCGATGCTGCCGAGTTCATGGGTGGCGGAGACGATCTTTGCCGCAGGTCGTGACCTGCCAGCTCAGGCGGCATTCTTTGTCGCGGTCTTGTTTGCCAATGCCCTTTTTTCTCTTGTGATCACGGCGCGCATGGGGGCGACGATGTTTTACCCAGCCTGGAATCGTGTAATGACTGCCGCACCCGTGATGCAGGCGCGCGCTTTAGATTTGGTGTGGTATCGCCAGCCGCAGAAATCTGGCATCGGCCTGTGGCGATGGCTTCTGCGGCTCGACCGCGCTTCCCATGCGGTTCTGGTCAAAGATGTGCGCACGTTTTTGCGCGAGCCGACTCAGTGGGGGCAGTGCCTGCTCATTTTCGGATTGCTGCTAATGTACACTTCAAATCTGCGCAGGCTCGGCTATGACCTACAGAATCCGTTTTGGACCCTGGTCATCAGTCACCTCAATCTGCTCGTCTGCTGTCTGGCCCTATCCACACTGACGACGCGCTTTGTGTTCCCACAGTTTAGCATGGAGGGGCAAAGGCTGTGGATTTTGGGGCTATCGCCACTGCCACTGGTGAAGGTCCTGAGCCTGAAATTGCGGCTCATCGCTGGGATTCTGGCGCTGCTGACGACCTTGCTCGTGATCATGTCCAGCCTGTCACTGGAG
>JBEBGU010000562.1:0-3734 GCA_040081325.1 Prosthecobacter sp. | reverse complement strand
TCCAAAAGCCGCCGAGCCTCTGGGAGTGAGAGCGAAAGCCCATCGGGAAAGTCGAGCCAGTCAGCCTGTGTCTTCAAAGCCTCACGCGCTTCAGCCAAGGCTGTTTCATGGCCCTCACGCATGGCCAATGTGCCACGAACCCAAGCAGCCCAGAGGCGACGCTTCGGGTCATGCTCCGTTTGCTCCAGCTCACTGAGGCAGAGCCAAGCTCCATCAAGCGAGCCTTCAGGATCAGCCAGCACGCGAGACACACTGCGCCAACAACTCGCTGCCAGATGACGCCGCAGCGTGTCCTGCACCGACTCGCTCAGTTTCCACGCGGCAGCCCGCGCCCGCATCTCTCGCAGTGCCGAGCGCAGCACAGATTCATCCCCCGACTGTACGAGAAGGGTTGTCCACGAGATCCAATGCGCTCGCTCATCAGGTTGCAAGCGCACCAGCCTTTCTGCGAATGCCGCAGCTTCGTCCGGCATGTCGAGTTGCTGCGCCGCGCTCACAGCACGCTGGATCAATGTCGCTTCCTGGCACTTCTCCGCACTCACTTGCAAGAGTGTCTGCCGAGCCAAATCAGAACGCTGGCCATCGAGATACATCAGAGCCAAGCGCAAGCGCAGATCTGCCGCATCGCCCTCCTTCAAAGCCAACTGAATCTCTATCTCCAAAGCCTTTTGCCGATCCTGTTGCCCATCCAAAACAGCGATGAGTTGCCGCCGCATCTCAAGCTTTGCCGCCTGAGGCAGAGTCACATCTTGCAAAGCCACTCGCAGAAGCTTTTCCACATCAGCCTGCACTTTTGACTGTAATGTTTGTTGGGCAAGCACCGAGAGCCTGCTGAGTCGAGCCGCATCCCAGACCTCATTATCTTTCGGCCACAAACGCGCACGCTCAGCATTGAGAAACTCGCCGGTTGTCTCCAGTTCCGTGGCGCGCTCCCAGGCGGCTGCAAGCCACGCCGCATAGCGCGCCTCGGTGTCACAAAGATCGCGGCACTCTTGCAGATGCTTCTCGGCTGCTGTGTCATCGCCAGCGAGTGACAGTACCTTTGCCAGCAGTAGTTTTGCATCAAAATCGACCTTGGATGTCTCAAGCGCACGACGCGCCTCCGGCCACATTTGTTGAGCCATCAAGAACTGCGCCACCTCCATTCGCACCTCACTCGGCACCTCTTCCGGCATCGGTGCAGCAAATAGCTTCTGCATGTCGGGCTTTTGCTTCAGCAGCACATACACCTCCGCGAGTTCTTTACGCACATCCCAACGTTGCTCATCTCGCTTCAGCGCGCCTTCGAGTACCCGGGCAGCTTCGATGAAGAGATTGCGTGAACGCAGCCAGCGCGCGGTTTGAAGCAAGGTCATCACTCGCTGCGCCGGCTCAGCCTGAGCGATCAAATCATCCAGCGCACGGCTGCCTTCATCCACGCGCCCGAGTTGCAGTAGTGCACGGGCACGGCACAGCTTTAAATCCTCGCGCTCGGGCTGTTGCTTCACTCGCTCGGCTAGGAAAGAAAGCAGCGCCTCGTCTTGGCGCAGCGTCTCCAGCAGATCCAGCACACGCCCCTCGATCAGTCTGGATTGTGGCAGTGATTCGAGTGCCACGCGCCAGACTTGCAGCGCTTCCTCACGTCGGCTCGCGGTCACCAAGAGATCGCCATGGGAAATCGCGGACGACTCAGAGGCAGGCGCTGCTTTCCAGGCTTTCTCAGAGTCACTCAGCATCTGTTTTTGCCCTGTTTCATCCGTCGTTTGCCAGTGCAGCATCAGCGCTTCCTTGCGCCGCCAATGATCGGCGGAAAGCAGATCCAAAGCTGCCTTAGCGTGAGCTGCGGCATCAGCGCGTTGACCGTTTGCCAAAGCGACGCGCGCCTGCACAAAGAGGGCTTCCACGGCTTCATCACCTTGAAGCGTGGAGAAGTCACCGCCAGCCAGTGCGGCACCAGCACTCGTCTTGAGGCCGAGTTCGAGACAGCGCCGTGCCCATGGCAGACGCTGTGCAGGAGTGAAGGCATTTTCATTCGCTAAAGCCTTGAGCCTGCGTGTGATCAAGTCCTCCTGTCCCGCTGCTGCCGCCGCTTTGATGAGATCGCCGAGCCACTGCACGCGGCGCGGCGTTTGATCCAGTGCGATGGCCGCATCCAGTGCTTCCAATGCGCGTGGATCATACTTCCATTCCAACCATTGAGCGCGCGTGTGCAGCAGCAGCGCGTTACTCGGATGGGCGGTGATGCTCTGCGTCATGAACGACTCAGCGCGCTCATCGCGTGTCTCCACATACAGCCGAGCGAGCACCACTTTCGCGCCTTCATCCTGCGGGAATTGAGACAGGTGCTGCGTGTAGAGCGCGATCAAATCAGTGACCTTGCCATCGGCCTGATAGAGCTTGATCAGAGAACGCAGCGGAGCTTCTGCCGCTGGATCAAAATGCAGCGCCGTGCGCCAAGCTAGCGAAGATTTTTCAAAGCCGCTCTCCGCTAAAGACAGCAGAGGCAGGATCAACCACACACTGAGAAAGCTGAGGCGGCACAGTTTCATAAAGTCTCACCTCAGCAGATCAGGCCGCACCCGTCGGGTGCGTTCCAGCGCCTCCTGCTCACGCCATTCGGCGATCTTGCCGTGATTGCCGCTGAGCAGGATGTCCGGCACTTTCAGGCCGCGATACTCCGACGGCTTCGTGTAGTGCGGTGCTTCCAGCAGACCACTCTGACCAAAGGATTCTTCTACCGCGCTCATGTCATCACCCAGCACACCGGGCAGCAGCCGCACGATGGCATCCATCACGATCACGGCGGCGATCGCCCCATTCGTGAGCACATAGTCGCCGATGCTCAGCTCTTCATCCACGCAGTGGTCGATCACGCGCTGATCCACGCCCTCATAGTGACCCGAGATGAAAATCAAATGCTCCTCCGCGCTCAGCCTGTGTGCCGCAGCCTGATCAAAGCGCGCACCGGCGGGCGACATCAGGATCACGCGGCTCTTCTCCGTATGCACCCGGTCCAGCGCCTCAAACAACGGCTCCGGGCGCAGCAGCATCCCCTGCCCTCCGCCATACGGCGTGTCATCCACCTGCTTGTGTCTGCCCAGCCCATGCTCGCGCAGATCATGCACCCCGACCGTGATCGCTCCCTTCTCCTGGGCACGGCCCATGATGCTGGTGCCCATCGGCACCGTGACGAGTTCGGGGAAAAGAGTGATGACATCCAGACGCACCCCGGAGCTATGCTGGGGACTGATAGTGGGCGCAAGCAGGTTGCTTGGCCTGATGCGGTTTCGAAGAGGGACAGCAGTCCCCTTCGATTGGAGGTTTGGTGAAGAATTCAGGTATCGGCTGTCAGCGTATTAATGGCGACAGCAACCTCGGTCTGTGATCTACATTTCGATTAGAATGTCTCGCAGATCGTTGATGATTACGGAATCGTCCACTCTGATGAAAATGTCCTTTTTGCTCAAAAAGTTGTAGATCGAGTTTCCTCTGATGGTGCCTCCCGCTGGGGGGCTTCGACAGACACGTATATGCCCCGGAAATTCATCGGATAAATTCAGCCTCGATGGTTGTGAGGAGAATTGAAAGTTGCCGAGACGAAAACCCGGACAATGAAAGATATAGGGCCCGGCTTTTATTTTCGACAAATCGAATAATGCGATTCCCGCAGAATCAGGTTGCTCCGATTATCGAACAGTTGAAGGGCCGAATAGCCGATCTTGAAGCAAAACTGAAATCGATTACATCGAGAGGAC
>JBEBGU010000561.1:0-3735 GCA_040081325.1 Prosthecobacter sp. | reverse complement strand
TGGATCTTCTGCTCGGCTGGTTCTTCCGGCCCTTCAATCGCTTCTTTGAGTGGTCATCAAATGTCTATGTCGGACTCGTGAAGCGCATCATTCGATTCAGCATCGTCGCCCTCTTGATCTATGGCGGACTCGTTTGGGCCACGTGGAAAGGTTTCCAAATGGTGCCCGAAGGCTTCGTGCCAGGCCAGGACAAGCAATACCTCGTCGGCTTCGCTCAATTGCCCGAAGGCTCGTCGCTCGACCGCACCGAGGACGTGATGCGCCGCATGTCCCAGATCTCCATGGATCATCCAGGTGTTAAGGACGCTATCGCCTTCCCTGGCCTCTCGATTCAAGGCTTCACTATCAGCCCCAATGCCGGCATCGTCTTCGTCGGCCTCGACGACTTCGAGCAGCGCACCACACCCGAGTTGAGTGGCGACGCCATCGCTGGCGCACTCAATGGTAAGTTCATGGCCATTCAAGATGCCATGGTGCTCATGTTCCCGCCGCCGCCCGTCAACGGCATCGGCACCACAGGTGGCTTCAAGCTCATGGTCGAAGATCGAGGCAATCTTGGTTACGCAGCACTTTATCAGGCCACGCAGCAACTCGTCGGCGCCTCCTATGGAACTCAAAAACTCACGCAGGTCTTCTCGGGCTACACCGTCAACGTCCCGCAGCTCGAAGCCGATGTGGATCGTGAAAAAGCCAAGATGCAGGGCGTGCCGCTCGCCAATCTCTTTGAGACACTTCAAATCAATCTTGGCAGTCTTTATGTGAACGACTTCAACCGCTTCGGTCGCACTTATCAGGTCGTCGCCCAGGCCGAGCAGCAGTTCCGTGATGACGCTAGCGACATCACCAAACTCAAAACCCGCAATGCTGCTGGTGGCATGGTGCCCATCGGTTCCCTGGTGCAAGTGAAGGAAGGATTCGGCCCAGATCGTGTCACGCATTACAATGGCTACCTCGCCGCCGACTTGAATGGTGCTCCACTTCCACCACTCAGTTCAGGCCAGGCAGAGGAACTCATCGCTGGACTTGCCAAAAAAGTCCTCCCCGCAGGCTTCGAGTTCGAGTGGACCGATCTCACTTACCAAAAGATCATCGCCGGCAACACCGCCATCTACATCTACCCGCTCTGCATCCTGCTCGTCTTCATGGTGCTCGCCGCGCAGTATGAAAGCCTGCGCCTGCCTCTAGCCATCATCTTGATCGTGCCGCTCTGCCTACTCTTTGCTCTGGCAGGCGTGATGATCACGCATGGCGATAACAACATCTTCACGCAGATCGGCTTCATCGTCTTGATAGGACTCGCGTGTAAAAACGCCATCCTCATCGTCGAGTTTGCCAAAGAGAATCACGATCACGGCAAAAGCATTCTCGACTCCGCCCTCGAAGCCTGTCGCCTGCGCCTGCGCCCCATTTTAATGACCTCCATCGCCTTCATCGCGGGTGTGTATCCACTCGTCGTTAGCACCGGAGCCGGAGCTGAAATGCGCCGCGCCATGGGCACCGCCGTATTTGCTGGCATGATCGGCGTGACTTTCCTCGGCCTATTCTTCACCCCAGTATTCTATGTTCTCATGATGAAATTGGGCAAACAAAAGAAACCTTCCACACTCAACACTGAGCACTAAAATATTTATCTTCTCATGCGCCTTCTCATCCCATTCCTCCTCAGCACCTGCGCGCTCGCTCAAGTCGGTCCAAACTACGAACGACCTACCACAGACACGCCGGCCAAATTCAAGAACGTCACCTGGCGTGCGGCCACGCCTGCCGCTCATCTACCGAAGGGCGAATGGTGGAAGGTGTATCATGATTCAAAGCTCAGTGAGTTGGAAGCCCGAGCCACTGAGAATAATCAACAGCTTAAAGCAGCCATCGCTCGCTTTGATCAGGCGCGTGCCGCAGCACGGATGAGCCGTGCGGACTTCTTCCCGACTCTCAGCCTGCCTCTAACCGCCGAACATCAAGGCACCTCAGCGCAGATGCCGACCCCCTTCCCTCTCAATGGTGTGCGCTATGACGGCCCTGCCTACAATGCACTCATGGACTTCGGCTGGGAGCTGGACCTCTGGGGCAAAATCCGTCGCAGTGTCGAGGCAGATAAAGCCAATGCCGCCGCCTCTGCCGATGCCATCCACAATGTCTTGTTAGGCATTCAGGCAGACGTTGCTTCTAACTACTTCAAGCTGCGCGCACTCGATACCGAAATGCGTTTGGTCCGCGAGGCCGTAAACTGGCGTGGTGAGGCACTCAAGATCGCCAAGGCTCGCGTACAGGCCGGAGCTGGCAGTGAGCTGGAGCAGGCCCAGTCAGAGACTGAAGTCGCGACCGCTGAGGCAGAGATTTCATCTCTTCAAGCCCAGCGCGATCAGATTGAAAACGTGCTCTCCATCCTCATCGGCACCAGTGCCGCCAGCTTTCGTGTGCCAGTGAATGCAAGCAATCTCACCAGCCCGCCCAGCTTACCCGCAGGTGTACCGAGTGATTTGCTAGAGCGCCGTCCCGACATCTCACAGGCCGAGCGTCAACTTGCGGCTGCCACCGCACGCATCGGCGTCGCTAAGGCGCAGTTCTTCCCGAGCATCAAGCTCATCGGTCGCGGTGGTTTTCAGAGCGCCGACATCGACTTCCTCCTGGAGCCTACATCCCTCATGTGGAGTATGGGTCCTAGCATCAGCGTGCCACTTTTTGCTGGAGGGAAAAACCGCTTCAATATGCAAAAGAGTAAAGCAGCGCATGATGAAGCTCTCGCCATGTATCGTCAGGCCTTCCTCGGAGCCGTGGCGGATGTCGAAACTAGCGTCTCCAGCCTGCGCAATCTCAGCACTCAGTCCGCAGCCCAGCAGCGTGCGCGTGCAAGCTCAGAGCGTGCCGCATCTCTCGCCAAGACACGCTATGAATCCGGCACCAGCCCGTATCTCGATGTGATCGAGGCGAACCGCACCACACTCATCACTCAGCGCGCCACGGCACAGATCGCAGGGCAGCGCCTCGTCGCCAGTGTTTCCCTCATCAAGGCACTCGGTGGCGGCTGGCAGCAAAGCTCCGTCATCAACATTCCAAATGTTTCCCCCGATCCCGCTGCACGCTCCGTGCCCGAGCCGCAGAGCATGGGTTTGCTTGGCAAGTTCACCCTCTCGCTGATGAACGAGTTGAAAAACTGGTTCTACTTCGCTGTCACATCCACCGCATCACTCCCCGCACATCCGCTACCGCTGTCTGGTTAATGGCGGCGAGGATAGGGAGCGCTGTACGCATCACGTTAAGCGGAGTCACTCGACCAAACGAGGCGGGCTGAAGACAGCCCGCCCTACCGGGCACGCTACGGTTTCACTTTCACGCGGAAGAACTGGCGCGGGGTCTGGCTTATCGGTTGCAGCGGGCTGAGGGTGATCGTCTCGACACCGGCGCTGGTGCTGCGGCTGAGTTCAGTGGCGATGCTGGACGTGACGGTGTCACCATCGGGTCCATACTGCGCCATGTCCCACCAGTTCAGCAGGTCGGGCGAGGTCTGGACGACATAGTTCATGTCGGTGGCAGTCACGCGGCGACCGAAGCTGAAGCTCGCCAGGCTTTGACCTGACAGCACGGGTGCCTTGGGCAAGGCGTAGTCGATCAGGTTGGGCTGGCCGTTGCCATCGGGATCGGCGGTGGGCGATGTGTCTGACAAGCCGGTGGCCCAGGTTTGAAAAGGATCAGCAAGCGACTCAGCGGGGTGCTGAGTCTTCCAGTAGGCGAGCA
>JBEBGU010000560.1:0-3741 GCA_040081325.1 Prosthecobacter sp. | reverse complement strand
GAATGACGAATGCCGAATGTGGTGCAAGGCGGGAAATAAAAACGGCGTCCTGGTTACCCAGGACGCCGTGTGGTTTGAGTTTTCGAGGAAGCGCTTACGCCGCCTGTTCGTCGATGGTCAGCGGCTTGTAGCCACCGATGCTCTTGAAGTAGAGGAGGAGAAGCAGATAAATCACAGCCATCGTGGCTGGGAGATAGCTGTCGAATTTAAGCGTCTTGCGGTCGCCTTGTTGGTCGGCATCGACGACTGCTTTTTGGTCAGCGGTCTTCTCTTTGGCTTCTTTTGCGGCAGCCAGTTTCTTGCCGTCCAAACCAGTCGCGGCGGTGGAGGCGATGTTGAGGAACTTGCTCGGAGCTTCGGCTTTGTATGTGGCGTAGAGAGCTGGATTGGCTGTGTTTAGCGCCTCTCCCGAGAAGCGATCTTTGCAGTAGCCGAGACCAGGACCGCCGATGATGCCTGCGGATAACATACCTATGCCACCCATGATGGAGATCGCTACAGCGCCCGTGCGCGGATAGCGGTCAGAGGCTACAGCAAGCATGGTAGGCCAGAAGAAGGTCTTACCAAACGCATAGATGCCGAGAGCGATCAGTGCGAGGGGGAAGGTGTTCATGCTGCTGGCAAGAGTGAGGCCTACGCAGGCCAAGACGGAGCAAACCATCAGCAGACCCACAGGCGAGAGCTTGAGTGTCTTTTCGATGAAGTGCGCGCAGAAGCGCAGCCCAAACATGATGGCTGAAGTCCAAAGGAACAGCACTTTACCTTGCTCTTGCGTGAAGAGGTTACCAGTGATGTTCTGAATCCAGCCGTCAGTTCCCAATTCAACCGCGCCGACAATGGCGTGAGTGACGAAGAGAACAAAAAGCACAATGGAGCCGAGTGAAAACTTGGTGACCAAGCCAACGGTAATGAGCAACACGCCGCCTATCACCCAACCGATGATCTTGGCTGTGTCGCCGTCGATGCCAAGTACGCTCTTGAAGAAGTCCGCAAAGAAGTAGCTCAGAAGGAAACAGATGACTGCGCCGCCGAGGAGACCGACATCTTTGAACATAGAGCCAAGGCTGGCCCCCGTTGCTGAGGCTTCGGATTTGGGGAACTTTTGGCCCATGAACATGATGCCATAAAGAACGGTCGGGATGAGGTAAAGGGCTAGCTGGATGCGCCAGTCGATGTTCATCTTGTCATCAAGGAACCAGCCAATGATCACGCCGATCACCATCCCTGCGGGCCATGAGGCGTGCAGAATATTGAGGTAGTGAGTGCGGTTCTCAGGGAAGAGTGTGGCGACGAGCGGATTGGCGACGGCTTCCAACGTTCCATTGGCAAAGGCAAAGATGAACATGCCGAGAGAAAGAACCATGTAGGCATTGCCAGCGTTCGCCGTGAAGGTGACTAAAGCCGAAACGACATGCAGAAGGAAGGCGAGGACGACCAGTTTGCCGTAGCCAATCTTGTCCACCACGATGCCGCCAAGGATGATGCCGAAACAAAAGCCGTTGAAGCCCATGCCTCCGATGGCACCTAGCTGTGCGCCAGTGAAGCCAAATTCCTTGGCCCAGTTGTCAAAGATGCCGCCACGGATGGCAAAGCCGACACCTGCGGCAAGGATGGCCATGAAGCCAGCCCAGAGGAGGCGCATTCGATTATTTTCACTCATAGATGATGTGTTGGTTGGTAGGATGGATTGGGGATGGGATGAACTGCGTCAGTCGGGCCGTCGGGGACGGAATTTCGATGAGCGCGGCTGGTTTTAGTAGCCATCCCCCAGGGTGACAAGATAAAAATGACCGCAGTAAGCCGAGCCGCTCTCAATTGTGAATGCGATCAGTTGGCTTACTTGAGTTGTCGGCTGATCTCGACTGCTGGACATTCAGCGGTCCTTCTTGAGCGTTAGCCCGCTGTCTTTGGCTGACCTGAAAATCCAGGTGCGGAGCTGGTAATGAATGAAACCGAGCAGGAGCAGAATGATGGGTCCGAAGATCAGCGCCCAGAGCGGGCGGACGCGCACCATGCAGCGGACTCGGGTGAGGCAGGCGCTCTGCTTGTGATACTCTGCGGTGGTGAGAATGGCTTTAGAAAACCAGGAATAGACGGGTACCTCCAAATCAAATCTCTTCCAGCCATCATCCCTCTTCACGCCTTGCTCCGCTGTTTTGAATAAGCTTTCCAAGAGTGCATCCCGTCCCACACCCTGCTCACTCCAAAAGGCCCATTCGCCGAGCGCGATGCTCCATTGGGTTGGCTTGGCAGGCTCGAAGACTTCACGCAATGTGGGCTGCCAACTCGGGCGCGCGCCTAGAGTGATCATTCCCTTAAGACGTGCCCATTCGCGGAGCATGGGCTGCAACCAACAGAGGCTGAGGAGTCGCAACTTATCGGCCATGGAAAGGGCATGAGGTGGTGCGGCGAGATAGTGTAGTCTGCAAAGGGCGGCGATGCCTGAAAGGGCGAAAACGCTCACGGCAATTTTTTGCCAACCGAGAAGTAGAGAGACGATGCAAAGCGCTACCCAAAGCACACCGCTGAGCCAGTCCAGCGGGCAGCGGTGAGCGTGCTGGTAGATGCCCTGGAAGAGACCGTTGCCAAAGGGGCCGTGGAAAATGGTGCCCTCGGCAGGATCGGCAGAAGGCGGTAGATCGCCATAGATCGCGCCACGCCAGCGCGCACCGCCGATGGGTCCAAAGCGCTGCGGGTGCTCTTTCATCAGCAGCGCCTCGGCATATCCGTAGCCGCTCTGCTGCCGCAGATAACCGCGCACGGTGTAGCGCCGGTGATGCCAGACCATGGCTCCTGGCAGGAAATGCAAGTGGCCGCCGGCTTCACGCAGTCGCCAGCAAATGTCCACGTCATCACCCGCGACACGATACAGCGCGCGGAAGCCGCCGATGGCATCAAGCGCGCTTTTGCGGATGGCGAGATTACAGCCAGGCAAATGCTCGGCCTCGATGTCGCTCAGCAGCACATGCGCGGGTGCGCCGGGTGCGGCGGCGACGATGGCCTCAGTTCTGTTGCGCGGCGGTGGTGGGATGTTGGGTCCGCCACAGGCCACCCAGCGTGGATCATTGAATCCTGAGGCGAGATGGCTGAGCCAGTCTTCGTCAGCGATGCAGTCGTCATCGGTGTAAGCGAGGATCGCTCCCGTGGCCTGCGCGGCACCGAGATTTCGCGCGACACTCAATCCCGCGTGCTCTTGCCGCAGATAGCGAACGCTCGTGAAGTCGCGGGCAATGCTGGCGATGTCTTGCGTGGAGCCATCATCGATCACAAGCACCTCATAATCTGCATAGCGAAGGCTTTGCAGCGACTCAATGCAGGCGCGCAATGTGGCCGAGCCATTGAAGGTGCAGACGATGACTGAGATGCGTGGTGGGATTTTGACTGCTGACTCAGTGATGGGTGCTAAAAGAAGCGCACTCGGGCGCGCGCGCCGCTCAGCATCCACGATTCCAAATTTCCACCGTGTCACCTCCACCTCACCGCGAAACCACTCGTCGGTGTAGCTGAACCAAACAGTGCCCGCGACCGCAGCGCGGCGGCAAGTTTGCTCAAACCAAAGCATGGCCTCTGACTGCGCCTGTTCACCATGCGTGGCCACATCCAGCCCGAACTCGGTGATGAGTAGCGGCTTGTTTCCAGCTAGATTTTGCAGCCGTTGAAGATAAGCGGCGAGTGCATCTGGCTGCTCCAAATAAACATTCACCGCCAGGAAATCAGCGTTGCGTGGGATGAGATATTCCG
>JBEBGU010000559.1:0-3741 GCA_040081325.1 Prosthecobacter sp. | reverse complement strand
GTCCGGGCGCACCTTCATCGACTCACCCATAATGAAGACATACCAGCCACAGACGCCCATGGTGATGATGGCGGCGAGAAACCAGAACGCGGAGGCCTGATCCTTTGCGACAAAGGTATCGACGGCGCTTTTGCGCGGTTTCTGTTTCGTGGGCGTGTCAGACATGGGGGCAAGTGGCACGGGTTTATGAATCGGAAACGAGGGTCATCAGATAGACGACTTTCTCGCTGACATAGGGGAAGAGTTTGCTGTCACGCAGGTGCTTGTTTTTCACCCAGTTGACCGTGGCGGTGACGGTGTGGACTTGATTCACAATGCGCTGTTCCAGTGGGTCAACACTGACACTGACCACCTGCCCGGTGATGGAGACTGTAGCGCTGCCATCATCACTGATGCGGACATCAGAAGCACCTAGCTCGACCATCTGGCGGCGCTGCTTGTCACGGAAGTCAAAGAGGCTGGCTTGGATGTCCTTCATCACCCATTCCAATGCGCCGTCGATGAAGATTTTTGAGATGCGACTAGAATTCACTGGGCCGGAAGGGCCACGATTAAGCAGCGTCTCCAGGGCGATCCGTGTCTGGTAGTCGAGTAGCTCGTTGGTCGTGTCTTCATCCATAGCTGGATCGATCTCGATGACACCTTCACGAGTCATCGGCACATACAGCATCCGCGTGCGGCCTTCATCCGCGAGACTCTTCAGATACCATGCGGTGCCTGCGAGCGTGGCGCAGGTGACGATGAACCAGAACATGGCGATCTTGTCCTTGGAGATGAAGATGTCGCTGATGCCTCTCATGTGTGGTCAGAAGGTGGTTTCATTATTCTTCAGTAAAGCTGCCCAAGCTGCTGCCGATGCCGCTCACCGCGCCGCCTGCCGCGTTGGCTGCGCCTGAGGCCATTTCACCCGCCTTGCCCGGCATCATGCCGCCCACAGCACCAGCCACGCCGACGCCGGCACTCACCGCGCCCGTGGCAGAACTGATCATCGAGCCAGCGAAAGCCGTGCCGATTTGCGCACCGGTCATGAGTGCTTTGTTGACGATTTTGGGTGCCTGGAAAATAACGAACATGATCCACGTGAAGACCATGATCACGACGACGAAGATCGCGATCACCTCAACGATGATGCCGATGCCGCTCAGGCGTAGCACGCCGCCAATGATGAGGCAGATCTCAATACCGACGGTCAGTAGAAACTCAGCCAGCAGCAGTCCGATACCCCAGCCGAGCGGCCAGAAACAGATGGCGACCAGTCCGGTGAAGTAGGTGACAGCGGCGTCTTTTTTCATGTCCCAGAGGAACATGCCAAAGAAGATCGGTGAGGCTGCCGTGCCGATCATGATGGCCATGATCTGCACCTGAAAGGCGATGAAAAAGACGATGTAGCAGATGAAGCCAATCACGATCATGCAGAAGTTGGCGATGATTTTGGCGATGTATTCAATGAGCGCGAAGGGATCAAGCAGCCCGAAGAGATCCATGACGCCACTGGAGTCCGCCGCCATGTCCAGCTCACCAAAGCTGTCGCCAAAGCTGTCGAGCATCCCTGCGGGATCGACGCCGAACTGCTCCAGCAGTCCATCCCCGAGTGCGGCGTGCATATCCAGCATGAACTGAGGGAAGAGCGGCATGATCGAAGCGATGATGCCCATGGTGACGACTTGTCCGAGGATGCCTTCAAAGGTGCCACCGACGATGGCTTTATAGGCAATCATCATCAGCCCGATGAAAGCAAACAGCGCGGTGAAGATCATCAGCGCGTCAAAGATCTGAGCGCAGATGGGCGCGAGTTGATCATTGAGAAACGGGTCCACCAAAGGCTGCAAGTCCGACATGACGCCTGCCAGGAATGTAGGTGCGAACAGGTTCATGTTAGGAGTGAATGAGACGGTGGGTGAAGCCCGTGAAGATCAGATCGTGATCAAGGTGTCGTAGTCGTGGTCTTGGGCGTGCCGCCCCACTGGACGGAAGGCAGTTTGTAGCCTGAGCCTGTCGTGGAGGTGGCAGATTTGCTTTTGCTGTCGGAGGCTGACTTTTTGCGGAGTTCCATGTTGTGCTTCGACTCCATGGTGGCCTCCTCATACTTGGCCTTCATCGCCACTTTGGATTGCAGTGCGATTTCCTTTTCCAGGGTGGTGATGTCATCAAGCGCCTGAGAAGCCGCACGGTCCGCCGCAGCGATCTGGCCCTGGAGCACTTGGATCAGCGTGCTCTGCTTGGTGATGCTTGCCATGTCCTTTGCGGCCTTTAGTTCGTCCAATGCTACGGTGAGTCCTTCGGTGAGTTCCTTGCGCGTTTGCACTGATTTGTCGCGCACTCGCCTGGCTTCATCAATGTCGGTCAGCAAGGCGGACTCCATCTTGTACTTCTCAGGGTCGCGATCCTTGACCGTTCCATCTTTGAGCGTCGCCTGCGCTTCAACTTTTGGCATTAGCCCGTAGGTTTCACGTCCAAAGGCATCGGAACCTTTGACCGCCTTGAGCATGTCCGTGCGCTCCGCGCCGGTTTTTAAATTCGCGGCATTGTTGGCCAGATCGTTCTTGATCATGTCCAGGGCGGCAGCATTCACCTTGGATGGGTCGCCCATGCGGTCGAGTTGCTGTTGGAGTCTATCATTCTGCAATTTGGCTTCATTGAGCAGATTGTTCAGTGCGGAGTTGGTGTTGTTGATTCCAGCCTCAATCGTTGGCGCAGATTCAACAATGACGACACTGGCGGCCTGTGCCCAGGCGCTGCCGCTGAGCATGAGGCAGGTCGCAGTGATGAGTTGAGAAATGGCTTTCATAGCATGGAAGATGGAGGGTTTACTCGACGACTTCGATCACGGTCTTATGCGGCTCGACGAGCACGCCGTCGGTGGTGATATGCTCGGGGACGGGCACTTCATAATAGCGGCGCTGCACAGTGCTCTCGGCTGAGGGGCGCTCGGCGTCACGCTTCACCCAGTAGAGTTCCTTGATGGCGTCACTGCGGCCTTTGTTATAGCCTTCGAGATACTTCTCCTTCACCTCTGACTTGGCCATGCCGTCACTGATGGCACCAGCGGCGTAGCCAGCCACGGCACCGGTGATGAGGCCGCTGTTGTCTTCGAGAAAGCCGCCGCTGCTGCTGGAACTGCTACCAGAACTCGTGCCCGTGCCTGTCCCCGTGCTGCTGGAGCCGGAGCTACTGCTCTTGTTTTTATTCAGCAGATTGTCTCCGAGAAGTGCGCCGATGAGGCCGCCTGAGGCAGCACCGATTAGACCTTTGTTCATGCGGCCTTCTGAATTCGTGCAGGAGGCGAGCATGGCGCAGAGTCCGGGGATGAGGAGGAGTTGCGTGGATTTCATGGCTTACTTGGCTTGGCTGAGGATCATCTTGTAGGCGTCGCCGCCGTATTCTTTGAGCTGTTCGTTCTGACGTTCAAAGGCCTCACCCGAGGTTGCAGAGGCCAGGATCATTTCCTTTGAGGCAAAGTGGCGTCCGATGGCGATCTTGGGCCTGCCTGTGGCTTCATGGTAATACACAAATGAGCCATAGGGGTCAGTCTTCATCTCTGATGGATCGGGGAAAGAACTAACCTGATTTTTGGTCACGGCGGGGATGCGGAAACCTTCAGACATGCTTTCTACATCTTTGCGGTCAGGTTGCTTGAGCATGAACATGACGCGCGAATTGCCGACGACGGAGGAGCGCACGGGATGGTCTTTGATTCGCTGGAACTGCTGAATAATCGAGAACACCCAAGTGGAGTACTTT
>JBEBGU010000558.1:0-3742 GCA_040081325.1 Prosthecobacter sp. | reverse complement strand
AGTCCAGCTCGTTGGTGAGAAGCTCGCTCTTCAAGAGAGAGAAAGAGCAGGTAGCAGGCCAAGTTAGGCGGCCAATTCACAGAATTTGTTACAACTCCGTTTTGATTGCTGCGAGCAGATCTTCGTAGCGATCAAAGCCCTGAAATTGAGGGAACTGAGCGCGGATACTTTCGGGTGCGTGGAAGAAAAAGCCTTTGTCCGCCTCGCCCAGCATGGTGGTGTCGTTGAAGGAATCACCAGCGGCGATGATTTTATAATTTAGTGCCTTGAAGGCTGAGACGGACTTCTGCTTCTGATTCGGCTGGCGCAGTTTGTAGTTCACGATGCGGCCCGAGGCATCGCATTCGAGGTGGTGGCAAAAGATGGTCGGCCAGCCGAGCTGGCGCATCAATGGTTGGGCGAATTCTTGGAAGGTGTCGCTGAGGATGATGACTTGTGTCAGTGAGCGCAGCTCATCAAGAAAGGCTTTGGCACCGTCCATCGGCGAGAGCGTGCCGATGACGTCCTGAATGTCCGGCAGCTTCAGCCCATGCTGATCGAGAATGGCGAGCCTGCCCTTCATGAGCACATCGTAATCCGGCTCATCTCGTGTGGTGCGGCGCAGTTCCGGGATGCCGGTCTTCTCCGCAAAGGCGATCCAGATTTCCGGCACAAGAACGCCTTCGAGGTCGAGAGTGATGATGGTCTGCTGCATGGGTCCGCTTTCCTAGCGTGGACCGGCGGCGATGCAACTTTGATCCCAGGTTCAGACTACTCTTTGAAATACCCCTTCAATTCTTCATCGAAGTATTGCAGCGCGTTTTTGATGGGCAGAGGCACGCCGCCGCCGAGGGCGCAAAGGCTGGTCAGCTCCATGGTTTCGAGGAGGTCGTTGATGAGTTCGCGGTCGATCTTGTAGCTGGTGTCGGCACGGGCTTTGGCGATGAGTTCTTTGCCGCGGGTGCTGCCGAGGCGGCAGGGGAAGCATTTGCCGCAGCTTTCGTCGGCGGTGAATTGGAAGAGGTGCTGGATGTTTTCGATCATCGGCAGCGACTCGGGGATGCTGACGACACCGGCGTGGCCGAGGAGGAAGCCGGCTTTCTTGAAGCTCTCGAAATCGACGGTGAGTTGATCAATGTGCGAAACAGGCACGATGCCGCCGAGCGGGCCGCCGATCTGGATGGCTTTGATCTTGGTTTTAAAACCACCAGCCAAATCGATGACGGTTTGCAGCGGTGTGCCCATGGCGACTTCGTAGATGCCGGGCTTCACAAAATGCGAGTCGAGTGAGAGCAGCTTGGGTCCGCTGGACTGTGGCGTGCCGATCTTAGCATACTCTTTGCCACCGAGTGTGAGGATGGCGTGGATGTTCGAGAAGGTCTCGACGTTGTTGACGATGGTGGGCTTGCGGAAAAGGCCTTCGATCGTTGGGAATGGCGGGCGGGTGCGGACTTCAGGGCGCTGTCCTTCGAGGCTGGCGAGCAGGGCGGTTTCCTCTCCGCAGATGTAGGCTCCGGCACCTTTGATGGCTTTGAGATTGAAGCTGAAACCGCTGCCGAGAATGTTCTGTCCGTGCAAGCCGACGGCACGCAGATCTTCAATAGCCTCGGCGATGATGCGCACTGAATCTGGATACTCGGCGCGGATGTAAAGGATGCCGTTTTCAGCCCCAGCAAACCAACCGGCGACCATCATGCCAAGCAGGACACTGTGGGGCTGCTTCTCCATGAGATACTTGTCGATATAGGCTCCTGGATCGCCTTCATCGGCATTGCAGACGATGTATTTCACGCTGCCTGCGGCTTCGCGGCACGAGGTCCATTTGAAATGCAATGGGAAGCCCGCGCCGCCGCGTCCACGCAGGCCGCTTTCCTTGAGTTCGATGGCGAGCGTGTCGCGATCTTGAGTGAGCAGTTTTTTAAAGGGAGCGTAATAGGCGTCGATGCCAGGGAAGGGGGCGGTGAGCTGCGCTGGCTGGAGATGGGAGGCGACTTCGTAGCGGTCTTCGGCATCGCCTTTGCCGGTGGTGAGTAGTGTCTCCAGAGCGGCCTCCGACTGGCCTGAGTAGTTGTTTCCTTGGTATTGAAAAGCTGCGCCCTCGTGGCAGCGACCGAGGCAACAGATGTGACCGATCTCTTCAGCCTTGAAGCGTCCTTCCATCTGGTGATGCAGCTTTTCCTGAGTGCCAGCGCAGAGGCAGGCGGAGCCATTGCAAAGGAAGACTTTTTTGTTCGCGTTCTCGGCTTTCAGGAAGTCGTAGGCTGAGACGGCACCCATCGTCAGGGCATCGCCAAAGAGTGACTCTCTGCCGAGATCATGGACGTCGCTGGCGATCTCGGCGGTGCCTTTGGCATCGGCTGCTGCGACCATGCGCTCGAAGAGATTTTTTTCGACACCTTGGCGGAAAGAGAGATGGCTGAGATTCTTGGACATGAAATGGAACGTGAGTTGGTAGGACCTTGATGTATCCGCGCTCGGGCCGTTCTGGCGAGCACAAAAATGCACTCGACGGCTTAACGTTTAAAAGAGACGACGGCCGCAGTGCCGCCTGAGAAAGCGCCACCGAGTCTGGGTAGCACATCGGGATCAGGCAGCATCCAGACGCAGGAGTGATCGGTGGTGCGGCGCTGCCCCAGTCTCTGTCGAAGTGCTAGCAGCACTAGAATCAGCGCTGTGGCGCAAGAAGCAGCGAGCGCTACGACTTGCCAAAGTGGAAGCGATGCCCAACCTGCAGCAGTCTGCGACTCAACTGTGCCGAGTACCTCTTGAAGGGGGGCAATGGTAATCTTTGACTCGGCGGCGAGCAGTCCTTTTTCCAGCCAGAAGAGACGTGTCGAAAGTCGCACGGTGAAGCGTTGCAACTGCTGCGCTTCATCCTCAGCCTGCTGGGCATCCTGAATGCAGTCAGCCGCTAGTTCGGCGAGGCTGAGTTCGGTGGTCGATTGATGAACGGCTTTGCTCATCAAGAAGCGAGCACGCCAAGGCTCACCAAGTGGATACACGGCTAGGCAAGAGTTTTGTCGGATCAGCGCCCCATGAGCTAGGCCATCTAAGTTTGCGTTAGTCGGCAGTTTCTCATCGTTATTGATCACCAATACATAAAGCCGGATGCGCGACTCCTTGGCGTGAAACTCCAGTAAGCGTTCGAGATCTAGTTTGGCCACCTCGGTCACGAGTCCTTTCGGGTCTAAAAGGTATTCATTGGCGGGTTCAGTCTCTAGACTTTTAAGCAGCTCTTGCGGTAGCTCACGCAGCGACATCACGGGCGTGGGCTGGTGCGGTGCATGGGCTGGTTTTACTGCCTGCAAAATGCTGCCATGTAGAAAGAGTGATAGGTCTGTGGGGCCAAGTTCACTGTAGCCAGGCATGAGGACGGGTGGTGTGTCTGTCAGCCGTGGGCCGCTTTGCAAAAGGCCCTGCTGTTCAGGTGGTGATGGCAGCAGGGTGTCTGTGGGAAGTAGGGAGTTGAACTGGCTGCCGGGTTCTGAAATCCGAGGAGGGGCAGGGGTCTCATGCTCCCATCTCGGCAGTGGTAGTTCTTCATCAATGGACTGAGCGCCCAGAGGTGAAATCAAAGCTGCCGCCAGCGCGACGAGTAGCGACTTCAGGAAATGATCACGGCTTGCGAGTGGCATGGAGAAGTGGTCGTGAAGGTGGACGTAGGCTGTGCATGCCAAGATCGGCGGCATCACCCACGATGACTGGCGGTTGCTCTGTCAGCCGTGGTTCTTGCGTGGCGATTGATTTTAAAATCGCTTCGATA
>JBEBGU010000557.1:0-3745 GCA_040081325.1 Prosthecobacter sp. | reverse complement strand
ATTTTGGCGATGTCGGGCTTCTCCTTTGACAGGTCGTGCGTCTCACCGAGGTCGGTGCTGAGATCGTAGAGGCCTCGGCCTTTAGCGGACTCCAGCCACTTCCAGTTTTGAAAGCGTGCAGCTTTGTCTCCACGGCGCTGCCAGTACATTTCGGTGCGCGGAGACTTCATATCGCCGCGCAAAATAGGCAGCATGTCGAAGCCATCGAGCTTCACGCCTTCGGGAGCTTTGGCTTCCGTGGCGGCGAGCAGTGTGGGGATGAGTTCGAGACTGGTGAGGAACTCATCGGTGACTTTGCCAGCAGGCAGTTTGCCGGGCCAGCGGGCTATGAAGGGCACGCGCAGTCCGCCTTCCCACATGGTGCTCTTGCTGCCTTTGAGCGGTGCGTTGCCACCATTGCCACTGCCGCCGTTGTCGGACATGAAGAGGAAGAGCGTGTTGTTGGTCTGACCTGCTTTCTCGACGGACTCCATCAGCGTGCCGATAGCTTCATCCATGCAGGTCACGGCACCGCAGTAGCGGGCAAGTTTCTCGTCCTTCACCTTGCCGCGATACATCGCCACATACTTCTCGGGTGCCTGCACGCCTTCGACGACTTTCTTTTCGCCAGTTACCGTGCCTTCACCAAATGAAGACGCGCCATGCGGTGCGTTGAAGGCGAGGTAGAGGAAGAGCGGTTTCTTTCCCAAGTGCTCGTTCATGAAGTAGAGCGACTCGCGGCAGAACACGTCGGTGACATAGTTGCCCTTGTCCTCCTGAGTGCGTTCATTGCCGCGAAACAAGGACGGCACGCCGTAGCGCTCGTGGGTGTAGTAGTCGATGCCGTTGTTCCCGTGGCCATAGAAGAAATCAAAGCCGCGCTGGAGCGGCAGATAGCGCCGCGCCTGACCCATGTCCCACTTGCCGACGCAGCCAGTGGCGTAACCAGCTTTGTGGAGCATGTCGCCGATAGTGACCTCGCGTGGATCGAGTCCGAGCGTCATCTCGGGCGACACGGCATAGTCTTCAGTGGTGAAGCGGTGGCCGAAGTTCACCATGTCATTGCGCACCATGTCGTAGAGGCCGTTGCGCTGCGGATAGCGCCCCGTGAGCACGCTGCCGCGCGAGGGCGTGCAGGCGGGCCAGGTGACGTAGAAGCTGGTGCCGCGCACGCCTTCCGACGCGAGCCGGTCGAGATTCGGCGTGATCAGCGGTTTGCTGCCGATGCAGCCGAGATCCGGCCAGCCCTGGTCATCGCTGATGATGAGGATGACATTCGGCGCTGCGGCCAGTGGCAGGAGCGACAGGACAAAGGCGGACGCGAGGGTGAGACAGGCACGCATGGATGAACCGAACGATGCCACACGGCAGCATCTCGCACTCACCTGCGCGCCACCTCTTGCTAGTTGGCAAACGCAGCCTAGCATCCGCGCCGTGATCGCCATTGCTACGGCCAGTCAAAAGGGAGGCGTGGGTAAAACCACTCTCTGCATCAATCTCGCTTATTCCCTCGCCAGACGCGGGTGGACGACGCTGCTCGTGGACACCGATCCGCAGGGCGGTGTGGGTCTCTCGCTGGCGCGCTCCACGCGCTCGAAGCTCGGTTTCTACGACTTCCTCAGCGGCGAGCGTGATTTTAATAAACTCGTGCTGCCCACGCGCCTGCCCGAGCTGCAAGTGCTGCCCTGCGGTCAATACGATGCCTGTGCGCGTCGCGGCTGGCCTGCCCAGGAGGTGCCTGCACGGCTCGCCGATCTGCTGCGTGCGGCGGAACTGCGCGGTGTGGACTGCGTGATCATGGACACCGCCGCCGGGCTGAATGGCATGAGCGAGTCCGTGGTGAAAGCCTGCGACTACGTTATCCTGCCGCAGCAGGCGGAGCCGCTGGCCGTGCGCAGCGTTCCGCACATGCTGGAGACGCTGTCGCGTTTCCGCGCCGAGGGCGCAGGTGTGAAAGTCGCGGGCATCCTGATGACCATGGTCATGGCCGATAGTGCGATCAGTCAAAAGGTCGTGTCCGAGCTGCGTGCCATGCTGCCGGCGGATCTGATGTTTGAGCAGAATGTGCCGCGTCTGTCCTCCTTTCTCGAAGCCAGCGCCATGGGCGTGCCGGTGGCGCTGCTGAAAAAGAACCCGCCGCCCGAGGCGCTCATCTTTGATCAAATCGCCGCCGAGATCGAGCAGCGTGCGGGCCTTGTCCAGGAACGTGAAGCCAGCCAAAGCCATGCAAGTCTCCTGGATTGATGCGCAACAGGTCAATGCTCTCGCAGAGTCCCTGCGCCGTGAGCCGACTGTCAAAGCTCCACTGGAAGTGGCGGCTCCAGCCATGCCTGCATTGATGCCTGAACCGGAGCCTTTCACGGCAGATGAGCCGGTGCATGAAAGCGCACCCGTGGAAACACCCATGGTGGATTTTCGTTCACGGCTGCAAGCCATTCGTGAGCGCGCCATTCGTGCCGGTCTGATGCCGAGTCACCAGCCGATCAGCGAAGCTGTGGCAGAAGAAGCGCCTGTCATTGAAAGCGAGCAGCCAGAACCCTTGCCACCGTTTGAAGCACTGGCTGGATCAGTGTCTGAGCGGATCGACGCCTTTGCCTCATGGGCGCAGCCTGCGCTGGATCAGAGCGAGCTGTTTGTCGTGGGAGATCAGGGCGATCTGCTGTGGGGGCAGTCCGCGCACTCGGGCCTGGTGCTTTCTGCCATCATGGCCTGGGGTGCCACCTCTCGCATGAGCGCGCTCTCCGCCTGTGAAACAGCATCGCCACTCCGGCGTGTGCTCGCTACAGGCAGTCATCTGATTGTCATCCCCTGTGCCACTCGGCTGGGTGTCATTCACATCGCCATCACGGGTGCGGTGTCTTTGCCGGACATGCATCTTCCCTCCCTGCGGCAGGCTTTGATCGCCGCCATGGACGCGGAGGGCTGACACAAAAGCACCAAGTCTCGGCACATCTCCCTGCTGACAGGGCGGTGCGATGCGGCTAATCAAGTCGGCATGAAACCCCTCGATCTTCAGGTCAATGGCTATGCCGGCACCGACTTCAATGGCGACGACCTCACCGCCGAGGCGCTGCATCACGCCTGTGTCTGTCTGCGTGAGGATGATTGCGATTCCATCCTCGCCACCTTCATCACGGATGATGTCGCCACACTGGAGCGGCGCATGAGCACGCTCGTGCGGCTTCGTGAGCAGGATGAACTGGCGCGCAGTGTCATTGTCGGCATTCACATCGAGGGGCCCTTCATGAATCCCGAGAAAGGCTACATCGGCGCGCATCCGCCGCAGTGCGTGAGGCCTGCCAATCTGGAAGATGCGAAGCGGCTGCTCGATGCCGCAGGCGGGCTCACCAAGATCGTCACGCTGGCACCGGAGAAGGATGAGCACTTCCATGTCACCGAGTTTCTGGCGAACAACGGCGTCACTGTCTCCGCCGGTCACTGCAATCCGAGCCTGGAGGTGCTGCGTGCCGCCACCGAGCATGGTCGTGACGCCGTTCGAGAGCGCTTCGTAAATTTGCTGCGGGGCGATAAAGTGGATATGCGTGTCGAGCGCACCGGCGGTGATGATCATGCCTTCGCCGGCGACCACTTCGGTGCCCGCCCCGACGATCAATTGAGGGTCAATCCCCGCCATCGTGTCCGGGTTGCCCGCCTTGCCCACTTTGACAATCCGCCCATGTTTGATGCCGATGTCGCCTTTGACAATCCCCCAATGGTCAATGATCAGCGCATTGGTGATGACAAGATCGAGCGTTTGGCTATCGCT
>JBEBGU010000036.1:0-14037 GCA_040081325.1 Prosthecobacter sp. | reverse complement strand
GCTCTAGACAGTTGCGCTCCGAGACTAGACGGGGGGGGAGGCGGGGTCAATAGGTGAATTCGGCGTCTAATAACAGGTGACGCAACGAAGGTTGCGTCAGGGTGAAACTTTGCGGAGGGAGTCGGGTTTGCTACGAGTCGCGTTCGGGACCCCTGTGCTGAGTTGCGATTTAGAGGCTTCCCTCCCACATTAAATACGATGACGCGCTCCCAGGTTTCTTTTCTTGCCAGTCTGCTCTTACCTCTGCTCCAGGCAGTGGCACAGACGCCCCAGCCGCCCACACCAGTGGCGAATCCGAAACCGATGGCTGGCACGCCTCCGAGTCAGCGCTCAGGAGAGCGGCGGGGCATGATGCCGAGTTTTGGGCGCCCGCCGATGCGCTCGGAAGAGTTCGACAAACTGCCTGAAGAGGAGAGGAAGCGTGTAAGGGAGGCTTTAGATAAAGTGTGGAGCAGGCCAGAGGTAATCGAGGCACGAGATAGGGCCATGAAGGCTAACGAAGAGATGCGCGACACGATCCGTCGTTCGCTAGAAAAAATTGACCCCGGAGCTGCGGCGATCTTAGCCAAGATCGAGCCAAAGGACCACTTTGACCCACGTCAAATGCCAGCAATGCCGGAAGCCGACTCAGCGGAGTTTCCAAAAGCCTTCGTTCTGCGACTGGGGCTAGAGATGATGGCCTTTGCCAAGCCTGAACGCCGTGAGGAGACGAAGAAATTTCACGAACGTATCATGGCCACGGCTCCTATACAGGCGGCGCTGAGCGAACTGGCGATCAAACGCGGAGAAGACCGTATTCAGGCCGCTCAAAAACTACGACAGACATACCGGGAGACAGCCATGCATGAATTTCAGCAGTTGCGTGAAAAACGTGCCGCGAGCGAAACACCGGCAAAGCCCTGATTCATGAAGGCAATGACGGTCTGGCTATGCGTCAGCACTATCGACCCGCGAATCGAGTTTTAGGAATCAAGTGTCACAGCCTGATTGCATGTAGTGAGCATAGGCACTACCCATGACTTTAATTATGGAAGGCGAGTCACTAGAATCCCACCCAAGCCTTTTGGAACTCCCGAAGGAACTGTTGCCTGCCGGGCGTCTTCTGGTAAAAGCGCTCAGCGAAGAAGCTGGCGTTGCTCAGGCATTCGCTGACTTTTGTGGGAAAGCGTATGTGAAACGTGATTGGGCAGGCCGGGCCAGTGAATTCCTCGTGACTCTTTTTGAGAATCACCAAGACCTGCTGGCGGAGATGACACGCATCCCCGACCTCATCATTGAGCTAGGCAGTGGTCATCTGTCCCTCACCTGCATGGTGGCCTATCGCTGGGCGGCGCAATCAGACACCACTCGGCTTTCTAAACTCGCGGAGGCACTCGGAGCGACTCAGTCCAAAATGAGCGACCCAGAGGTCGTACACATCATGCTAGCTCTGGTCACATCCCTCGCCATCACCCGATACTCGCGAGCGGAGCAAATGATGTCCGTGGCCGAGCCTCAAGCGGCAGCAGAGCACCAGGAAAGCCTGCAAGAAGCCCGTCTTTGGCTCGCGGCTGGGCGCATCGTCTGTGGTTGTAGCCAGGAGTCACGCGATCTCTGGGATCACCGACTGCGCCGCAAACGCACAGCGTGGACTTGGGATAAACCAGCGGAGCAGACGGCGTTAGCCGAGCTTGAGGAACACCTGACGCCAGACCAAGAAGGGTCGAGTCTTTTTCGTGAGATCACGCCAGCGAGTTGGTGGAGTTTGGCGATCCAAAGAATCACCGATAAAATCGAGCGCCCAGTCAAACCCACACCAGCGCCACAGCCGTCGAGACAGCCCTCGCTAGATCCGATCCTTCAAACTCAAGCACCTCAAGAGCCAGTCATCATCGTCTGGAATGCTTGGCCTTTTTTTGCAGGTGGCCTCGTCGGTGCGGCTGTCCTAGCCTTGATGATTTGGATCTTGCCTTATGAACTAACAAGGCCAACGCACGCTAAACTTGCCGCAACATTCGTTAAGCCTGCGACGGATTCAGTGAAAGCCGAGCCGCCTCCAGCTCAAGTGGAGTCGCAAGAAGAACTTCGGCGTCGTGAAGAGGCCGCCAAGATGGCCAGTGAGGCCGCAGATTTGAAACCGCTTTTCGACAAAGTCCACACAGGCACTTGGACTGACCATGAACTTTTACTCTCAGGGAATAGTCCCAATTTCTCCATCAATGATCCTCGCTACGCAAAGCTACTCGTCTGGTTGCATCTCGACCCGCCAACGGACGAAGACATCCGTACACACCTGCCAGGCCTACTCGCGACAGCACAGGCCAATAGCGATACTCTAGCGCTTTGGGCGAAGCTTTTTCATGATGGCTCGCCCATGAAATCCTCGATTCAATCGGCTGCGCGTCGTCAGCTTCACGACAACAAAGACGCCTGGTCCGCTAGCCAAGAGCAGGATCTCAGTCGGCTGGCTTGGTGATCAGAATAGCCTCCTTCACAAAGAGCAGCCGCAGACTATTGAGGCAAACCAACACCGTACTGCCCTCATGCGTCAGCACGCCCAGCGTCAGCGGCACGATGCCAAATAGCGACGCAACCGCCATGATGATCACCGAGCCCAGTGAGATCGCCAGATTCTGTCGGATGATCCGCCGCGCCGTCTGACTGATGTGACGCGCAGAAAGCAGTTTCTCAATCTTGTCCTGCATCAGCACCACATCAGCCTGCTCCAGCGCCGCATCACTGCCGCGTGCGCCCATCGCCACACTCACATAGGCGGCAGCCAGACTCGGCGCGTCATTCACACCATCGCCGACCATCGCCACCTTGTGACCTTTGTCCGTGAACTCCTTGATCGCTGCCACCTTGTCTTCCGGGTGCAGACCCGCGCGCACATCCGTCACGCCCAGCTCCTGCGCGATCTGCGTCGCCGCCGCACGGCGGTCACCCGTGAGCATCACAGTGATCACATGCTCAGCCGCGAGCTGTGCCAGCACCGCCTTGCTGCCGCTACGGATCTCATCCTTCAGCAGCACGCGCCCCATCGTCCCGGCATTGAGCACCCAGACTTCTGAGAATCCCAGCGGCGCGTCCGGCACATCCTTCAGCCATTGCGCAAAATCACCCTGATCCATCAGCTCACGCCGGCCCACATACGTCACACCATCCGCCGTGCGACCACGCAGACCCTGGCCAGGGATGGATTGAAATTCGATCAGTTCACCCGGCTCGATCCCCTGCTCTTTCGCGTGTCTCGTGATCGCTAAAGCAATCGGGTGATTCGAGTTCGTATCCAGCGTCACGGCCAAACGCAGCACCTCTTTCTCACGACCCGGTGGAAAGCTCTCCACCAGTGCCACGCGCAGATTGCCTTCCGTCAGCGTGCCTGTCTTATCCATCGCCACCAGATCCACCTCCGCCAACTTCTCGATGGCCGCACCGCCACGGAAGAGAATGCCACGCCGAGCACCCCAAGCGATCGCCGCCAAGATCGCCGATGGAATCGACAGCACCAGCGCGCAGGGACTCATCACCACCAGCAGCGTCATCGCGCGATAAAAGGCAGATCGGGTGCCATCGCTCGATTCAAAAGGCACGATCCCAAGCGCGAGCCACCAAACCAAAAACATAACCAAAACCACGCTCAATGTGAGCAGCGTGTAAGTCGTGCCAAAGCGATCTGTGAAGCGCTGGCTCGGCGCGCGCATGTGCTGCGCCGTTTGGATCATCGTGATGATCTTTGCCAGCGCGCTCTGCGTCGCCGGGCGGTCCACATGCGCCTGCACCAGACCCCACAGATTCAGCGTGCCGCCATACACCACCGCGCCCTTCGTCTTATCAATTGGCAGCGCCTCACCCGTCAGCGTCGATTCATCCGCTGCCGTCTCACCACTCACCACCGTCGCATCCACCGGGAAAAGCTCCGCAGGCCGCACCTGCACCACATCACCCACGCGCAGCAGCGACACCGCACGCTCCTGCACACTGCCATCTGGCAAAATCACACGAGCCATCTTTGGCACCACCTTCATCAGCGCATTGATCTCACGGTGTGTGCGATGCAGCACGAAATGCTCAAGCGCACCCGACGTGGAAAACAGGAACAGCAGCAGCGCCCCCTCCTCCCACGCACCGATCGCCACCGCCCCAGTCGCCACCGCCAGCATCAGGAAATGCACGTCCAGTCGGCGCTCCTTCAAATTTTCCCACGCATCCTTCGCCGCATCCCAGCCGCCGCTCACCAGCGCCACGCCTAACAGCGAATGCCGCACCCACTCCGGAGCACCGAATGCGTTACCCGCCACATAAGCAGCCACCTGCATCAAGCCACAAATCGTCGCCTGCACCGCCATCACCCGCCATTCCTCATCACTTTGCTTCTCGATCTCTTCCGCCTCAGGCCATTCAAAGTCACGCCACTTCCAGAAGCGCGGCGCTGTGGGGCAAGTCGGCTTTTGCAGCAGCACCTCCCCTTCCCTGCGCGTCAGTTGCAGACCTTCCAGATCATCCGTCTTCGCCGGCGCGGCGAGCAATCGCTCATCCAGCGACTTCAGCAGCTCGCTGACCTGCGTTTGCAGCGCCGCCAGATCCACCTGACCCAGAGTCGCCACCTGCACACTTCGGTCCGTCGTATTCAGCCGGATCGCCTCCACCCCACTCTGACTCGCGAGAAAATCAGAGAGAGCATCGATCCAGGTAATATCAGCGGGGGGCTTGTCGGGCATCTGGTTTCATCATAGCCGCAGCTTTCATCCGTGCCCGTCCTTTTTCTGCGGAGCTAGCAGCGACTACCACCCAGGGCCGGGATCTGCGGTCAGGTTACGCGACTCAGGCTCAGGATTCAGATACCCCTCGAAGCTGAGCTGCGGGGGATCATAGCCAGCCAGCATTTTCCCTCCGAAACGAGCATGCACGCCATCGTTAAACCGAACGAAGAACGATACGTTTTTGCCATCTGTCCACTTCCTACCCTCCAAGGAGGCCGGCATTTCAAATTCATAGGATGGCACATAGCCAGTTAACGGAGCTGTGAAGTCTAGCTCACCGTTACGTGGTGCCAGTTCACCATTGGGAACACTGATCCGCATCCGCCAGGTGTAGTGATGTTCAGCGTTTTTCTGAGTCTGATCTGACCAGTTCTGAACTTCAATGAAGTGCCCATCGTTACGACGCGCCGAGTTAAAAGGTATCTTTCGCGGTGTTCCGTGATTCTTAATGCCCCAAGCCCCATCATCTCTCTGACGGATCAAAGCCAAGCGTGGGAAGTCCGCCTTCCAGAGATGGAACACCACTGGTGCTCGCTTGTTGGCGACATGGAGGCCTTTGCCGGTATTAAACCCATAATGGAAGTTCTCTTCTGATCCCACTTTTCCGGGCGGAATGGATGTTCCAAAATACCGGTAGAAACCAGCTTTTTCCACTCTGACATACATTGAAGCTCCACGCTCCCGCTCAATGGCAAAAAAACCTGAGGCATCTGTTTTCGTGCAGATCTTTTTGCCGCTATTGGACTGCATCGTCGGACTCGTCGCCACATGTGCTTGGACATCGGCATCTGCCACAGGGTTGCCGTACTGGTCGATCACTTGGCCATATAAATTGATCGGAGCATGATAGATGGCCCAAAGTTGCCAAATGATCACTATCCGTGACCTGCCAAAGGCAGATTCAAAGTATCTGGAAAGAGAAAAGCTGTTTTTGACAGCCGCCAGCCAACTTTCCATGGCGCTCCTTTGGCCTTCGTTTTTCGTCGGAGCCGGCATGGACTCCCATAGAGCCACCATCCCGGCAACGACCACGCACAGGATGACCGTGAATCGAAGCCCTGGAGACTTCATCAGTCGCTGAAGTTTCTTCGTCATGCCGAATTCATTTTCGGCATTGTGAGCTTGATTCCCTAGCGAAGTCAAACTTAGCCACAACAACTTAGCCTCATCCTCCCACGCAATCATTTCACGGCCTGAAAGAATGACGAGGCCCGCTGCTTTTTCGCGGGAATAGAAAAGCTGTGGCTGTCTCTCACGTTTGTTCTGACGTATCTCCATCCATGAAAACTTGCTTACCTCTGCTTCTCTCTGTCGTTACTCTTGCCACTGCCGCCTGTGCGGAGGATAAGAAACCTGCTGCCCCTGATAAAACCATGACTCAAACCAAAGTGACCCTCAGCGAAGAAGAATGGAAAAAGCGCCTCACGGAGGAGCAGTTCCGAGTGGCTCGTACCGCCGGAACTGAAAGGCCGAATGGGGCCGAGTATGAAAAGTTTAACAAACAGGGTGACGGAACCTATTACTGCGTGTGCTGCGGTGTGGAGCTCTTTACATCGAATGAAAAATTCCACTCCGGCTGCGGCTGGCCTTCTTTTTACGATCAATCGAAAGCCACGAATGTGAAGGAAACCCGCGATCCTGATGGCCAACGTGTCGAGGTGACCTGCAAACGCTGTGATGCCCATCTCGGCCACGTCTTTGAGGGCGAAGGCTTCAAGACGCCGACGAATCGCCGCTTCTGCATCAACGGCGTGGCGCTCAATTATGTGGCCAAAGGTGGCCCGGCTCCGAAGCTGCTTGAGCTAGGCACGGCCGCTGTGGACAAGAAGAAAGAGGAAGTGGCCAAAGAGGCGGGTTTGGAAGTGAAGAAGTGATGAGGTGGAGCGCCGCGCTCCTTGTGACACAAAAAACGCGGATGCCTTTCGACATCCGCGTTGGTGATTGAGAGAACTAACCAGTCCGATTACTCGGCAGAGGCAGCCTTGGCCTTTTTAGGGGCGGCTTTCTTCTTGGGAGCGATCACTTCTGGCTCAGCGGTGACTGGCACAACTTCGGCTTCGACCGACTTCGTGGCAGCAGGCACATACGCGTCAACCCATTCGATGAAAGCCATCGGGGCAGCGTCACTGCGGCGTTGGCCGAGTTTGGTGATGCGGGTGTAACCACCTTTGCGCTCCATGGAGGCAGGGGCGATTTCTTCGAACAGCTTCTTCACCGGACCCTGCTGGCGCAGGTAGGAGACGGCTGTGCGGCGGGCGTGCAGATCACCACGCTTTGCGAGGGTCAGCATGCGCTCCGCGAAGGGGCGCAGTGCTTTGGCCTTAGCCAGGGTGGTGCGGATGCGACGGTGCTCTACGAGGGAGCACACGAGATTAGCCAACAGTGCTCGGCGATGTGCGGCACTGCGCTTGAGTTTAACAACTTTTCTTCCGTGGTTCATAACTTGTCTTTCTGTCTTGAGGGGTCAGGTCGGTGCGTGAGATTATTCGTCGTCGTCGCCATCAGGGAGATGGCTGTCGATCAGGCTGGCGAAACCAGCAGCGCCGGCGTCTTCGTCCTCATCGTCCATGATGCTGCCGCCACGTGCCAGGAGGGAAACTCCACCTGGGTTGGCTTCAAGCAGTGCGGCGTCGAATTTCATACCAAGGCCCAGGCCCAGCTCGGAGAGCTTTTCCTTGATCTCGGTGAGGGATTTCTTGCCGAAGTTGCGGTAGCGCAGCATCTCGGCCTCGCTCTTCATCGCCAATTGGCCGACGGAGGTGATGTTGGCGTTGTTCAGGCAGTTGGCGGCGCGGACAGAGAGCTCGATTTCGTTGACGCTCATGTTGAGCAGCTTGCGCAACTCGCTGTTTTCTTCGCTCTGCGCTTCTGGAGCGGCTTCGAACTCGACGGCCTTATCGTCATAGTTGACGAAGACGTCGAAGTGATGACGAAGGATGGCAGCGGACTGCAAGACTGCATCGCTAGGATTGACGCGACCGTCGGTCCAGACGTCCATGACGAGTTTGTCATAGTCGGTGTTCTGGCCGACGCGGGTGCTTTCCACCGCATACTTCACGCGGGTGACGGGGCTGTAAATGGAGTCGATCGGGATGACGCCGATGGGGGTGTCGAGACGCTTGTTCTCTTCCCATGAGGAGTAACCACGGCCGACGCGGACTTCAAATTCACACTCAAACTTGGCCTTGCGGTCCAGGGTGCAGATGACTTGGTCCTTGTTGATGACTTCGTAGTGATTGTCTTCCTTGATGTCACCCGCAGTGATTGCACCTTCTTTGTCCACCGTGATGGAGAGCAGGCGAGCTTCCTTGGATTCGCTGTGGTGCTTGAAGCGGACTTTCTTCAGGTTCAAAACGATCTGCACCACGTCTTCGAGGACGCCAGGGAGGGTGGAGAATTCATGCTCAGCACCGCGAATCTTCACGGAGGTGATGGCGGCACCTTCCAGAGAGGAAAGCAGGACGCGGCGGAGGGAATTCCCAATCGTGTGACCATAGCCTTTATCGAAAGGCTCGGCGGTGAACTGGGCGTAGGTATCGGTGGCGGTTGCCTCGTTACGGACGAGGCGATTCGGCATTTCGAATCGTGCTAGGCGGACTGACATGTGTGTATCTAAGGGGACCGGGTTACCTCCAGACGAGCTGTCCACAGACTCAAAGAGCAAGCAGACCTGGAGACCGACGGCGAATTGAATGGGGCTCGCGAGGGGTGCGGAGTATGTGAGCAGCCGCCAGTATTGCAAGCGGCGTTTTTCGGCTCTTTTCGCCGACGGTCAAGGGGCCGTCGTGGCCGGGGCGGGCTCGCCTTTCAGTTCTGTGACGACTCGGTCGATCCCGGACTTGGCAAAGTCACTGGCTGGGTACATGTGACGGGCTTTGAGATACCAGCCGAGAGCGGAGCCGGATTGCTTGCGCTGCTCGTGCTGCTTGGCCTTCTCGATGGCGCTGACGTACTCGCTGGCTTTGACGCTGAGATTGGAGCGCATCTTGGTGACTTCAGGGTCTTCGGGGAAGCGCTCATAGACTTTCTCCACGGCCTCCCACGCGCCGAAGCTGTTGCCGGTGCGGGATTGCTCCTCAGCGAGTTTAACGACCATGGTGACTTCAGTCACGTCGGTGATGACTTTTTTGATCTGCTCCTGCCGCGCGGGGTCGTTGATGGAGGCGGCGAGGTAGCGGCCCTGCTGCTCAAAAATTTGCCTGAAGGAGCGCTGGCTGAGCAGACGATCGAGATCGAGTAGAGCCTGGGCCTGCACGTCGCTGTTTTGACCGACCATTTCACTGAGGCTGCGCAGCTTGGGGTTAGTCGGCCATATCTCGGTGGCGCTTCTCATGGAGCCTGCATAGGCCACTTGATCACCTTTCTGCATGGCGGCCTTGGCATTGATGAGATGCATGTCGGTGACGGTGCGCGCGGTTTCGATGGCGGCCTGGGGTTTGGAAAAGTCAAAGTCCTTGGAGGCCTTGCGCATCTTGGTCACGAGTTCTTCCGCGAGGCCAAAGTCCTTCATCTCAAGGGCGTTGATGAGCTGGTTTCCATCCCGCACGTAGTCGAGCACTTTCAATTTTTGGGTCATGGGCAGGCGGCGCACGCGGGGGAGATATTCGCCGATGGCAAAGGCCTCCATGAGACGATTGCTAGCACTCTGGTAATCCTGACGCAGCACGAGCTGGTCAAAGGCGACGACGGCCTCATCGACACTGCGTATGGCCTCTGAAGAGAAGCTGTCAACCATGCTGACGGTCGGTGGCACGCCGAGTCCGGCGGAAAAGGCCTTCTTTAAATCTGAATTGTCATCGAGCTGCAGGACGCTGTCGCCATCCTTGAACATGTGCGGGTAGAGTCGGCTGCAAATGAGCGCGTGCTCAAAGCGGCGCTGCATGAACATCTGCAAAATGAGTGCCTGAAACTGGATTTTGCCGGAGACTTCGGAGAGACCGATGGCGGTTTCGTTCATCTTCTTGCGCGCTTCGATCTCGGCCATCTCTTTCACGTAACCCGAGACACGGCCAATAGAAGCGGCAGTGGCTTGCTTCTGAGCATTTCCTGCCTTGGCCCCACCTTTTGCACCGCCGCCAGCGCCCGCTTGAGGGGACATTTCAGAGTTCGACATGGCAACTTCATTGTTCCACTCGAGCTGCTTGCGCCGCAAACCCATGGCGTCATTGGCTGAGCGCAGGGAGTTCACTTTTCGCTGAGCGAGCCAAACATCATAGACGCCGTTGGCGATGGTGTTGCAAATGCCAGCGTCGATCTTCGCTGCCCCAGCCTCTGGCAGTAAGGCAAAGGCGCTGGACACGTCCGGCCCGCCTTTCCGTGTGGGAGCGAGCAACTGGATGATTTGGGCAATCAGATCGCGGTAGGTTTGATCCTCAGCGCTGTCAGCCTCTGGCGTGGCGAGGTAGATTTCAAATTTCGAGCGGGCGACACGGTTGTTGTTTAGATTCCACATCTTGCCGTCCCAGGTGACGGTCTCACTGCCGGAGTCCATGTGCGGAAGAGCGCCGCCAAACATGGAATTCTGAGATGAAGACTGTCCGCCGCCACCCGACGAGGACTGCTGCCCTGAGCCGGATGAAGGAGCGGATTGCTGTGCTGGAGCCGCGCCGGGTGAGGGCAGGACTTGCGCAGGGCTCATGACTGGCAGCAGGCTGCAAGCGAGATAGATGGGTAGCTTTCTCATGATGGGATTAGGCTTTGATGAGTTGGATCACTTCGAGCACACCGGTCTCGAGTACGCGCACTTTGAGCACGTAACGCTGACCACGTTGGATGTTGGCATCCAGACTCGCCGGAACGAGCACCGGGACAAAGGAGCCACCCTCGCTGACTTGCACACTGAAGAGCCGGTCAGAGCCCTTCCAGCTATCAAGCCGGTTGTCGATGGTTCCTTCGACTTTATAAGTGTTTCCACTCAGTGCGTTTGAGCTTTCCAGATACTCCTCAGCGCTGAGGGGCGAGAGTCCGGTCATCGGGTCTGTGCCGCGATTAAGCAACGACCAGCCGCCGCCGATAATGCCGGCCAAGAGGGCAAGTATCGAGATTAGATGAGCGGGTTTGAGTCCAGACTGAGCGCGGCGTGCCATGATTTACGGGGGAAATAAGAGCGGAGTGTAGCGCGCGGATCGGCGAGCGGCAACACTTCGCTGCAATCGCTCACGAACAGAGGTCCTGCTATATGGTGGCAGGAGGAAAAAGCAGCTCTGGAGAAAAAGTTTGAAACGTTAGACAAGGCCTGCGGTAATCATAATTATCCAAACCCTATTTTCCTATGAATCGTTCACACCCGCTTGCCTTCCTGGCTCTCGTCGTCGGAATTCTCCCAGCTTTTGCCCAAGTCGATCCGCTGGCGACAGTCCCTGGATTTACACCCGCTTTCACACTGACGGAGTCGATCACTGACAGCATCAAGACAACAACGATTCCTGGGTTTGAGGGTGAACCAGCAACGGTGATGCGTGAGGTGGTGACTTCAGACACGAGCACAGTGAGCATTACAGCGAACATCACCGGCATCGACCTCGCCAGTATCGGACCTGACACACCGTTTGAAGTGGTGGTGGGGGCGCTGACCGTCTCCGGAACACTTGGTGGTGATCCGACCTACACGGACGCGAATAAGGCCACGAAGCGCAGCATTTTCATCCCTGGCAGACACCATCCTGAAACCGGAGCAGTGGTCGGCACCAGTGGTGTGAAGCTGTCATGGACCGCCACGCGACTCACCGTCAGCATCAGCCGTTCTCTCCTTGATGATGCCGATCCAGGCAGTGCGGCTGCCATGCCTTTTGCGGGTATTCCCGAGCCTGGCACAACTGCTCCGATCAAAGAATTAATTCCGGTTACGGTGAGTTTTGCCGACCTTCAATCAGCTCCGCGCCACAGCTTCATTAAGGGAACCACGGCTGTGCGCAAGCAGACATTTGGTTCAGAGTTGGCGGGTAATTACGAAGAGCATTTCCTCAACACCGTGAGCATCACCGGTGCATTCGACACGGCTGTGCCCACCGTGACGATCACTGCGCCCGCCAACAACAGCTCACCCGGTGGCAGCTTCACCATCACGGGGAAAGCCTCTGACGGCCACGGCATCGAAACCATCGAATATGCAACCGACCCTGCTACAACCGAGCCGTGGATACCGATCACCAACATCACCGATCTGCCTCCGCTTTTGGGTGAGGCACTATGGGGCACGACGAACAAGCAGTGGACCTTCTCGCTGACCGGCCAGCCCTTTGGCACGAACAAATTCTGGGTGCGCACGGTGGACACCAGCGGCAACCGCTCCACCTACGCGACCGTCGCGCTGATCAACCCAATGCCTGCGCTGCTCACGGGCCGTTGGGATGGACTGGTCACGCCCACGCCAACCGGAAGGCAGGGCTACCTCACCTTGACCTGTGATGTGAAGGGCGCGCTCTCTGGCAAGCTCACGCTGGAGGGCACGGCTGCGGTATTGCCAGTCGTCGGCACTTGGTCTGGCGATAGCATCAATGCCAAAGTGATGAACGGCACCAAGACCGAGTTCCTGCTTACTGGCATGGTGAACTCCACCTCACCAGCAAACGCCAGTGCGGCTTTGTTGAGCTTTAATCTGGCTAAGCCTGCCGCTGTGGTCACCGACCCGCCTGTGCCGACCGGAAATGGTACGGCCTTCCGCTGCCCTTTCTCGGCGACGAACAAACTGCCAAACAAGGCACCGACCATTGCTCCGGTAATCGGACGCTTCAATCTCTCCATCGCTCCAGTTAATGGCACCACGAGTCCCTCAGGCTGCGGCTATTTCTCCATGGTCGTGACGGACACGGGGACCGTGACCGTCGCTGGCAAAACGGCGGATGGCTCCACGCTCACCATGTCCCCTGTGCTGGGTGCTGGCGGTCAGGTGCCGGTCTTTGTCCCTCTCTACACCAACAAGGGTTCCTTCTCCGTGCTAGAGGTAATCGACATGACCCTCGGTACAGTCGCAGATGCCGCCGCAGCCTGGAACCGCCCGGCGAGCTTCACAGACAAACAGTTCCAAGCAGGCTTCTCAGTTACACCCATGATGCACGGCGAGCGGTATGTTGCCCCTGCGGCCAATGTCCGCGTCCTCGGGCTGATCGCCGCCTCGCCCAATGCTAGCGCGGAATGGATCGGTGACGCAGCACCCGTTTTGCAAACGCAGGCCGTGGAAGTCTCCAAGACCAACACCGTGGCAGCCATCGGCGGCAACGCGGCCTTCAAAGCGACCATCACCAGCGCCACGGGCATCATCACTGGCAGCTTTACACTTCCTGGAAGTACGGTTGCCGTGCCGTGGACAGCTTTGATCGTCGGCAATCAGGCAGACGGGCACTACATCGCCCTACCCGTGGCACCTTCCGTGTTGAAACGTCACGGCAAAATCAGCTTCAGTGGCGATGTGCCGACACTTGCTGGTTCAGATGATTTTAACGACAACAGCAAGGATCTCTCGAAATGGCGCGGCACCGATATTGCCTATGGCGGCGGCACTTTGACTGAGGTCAACGGACGCCTCGAGTTCATCGTCAAAAGCGCCGTGGCAGAAACCCAAGTCCTACGCCCGTGGATGCGCAACTTTGGATCACTCTATCAGGAGTTTGAAGCCATCGTCGATGTGCATAACGCCATCACGCCACCGCCACCTTTGACTGGCCCAGTCGTGCAGCCGAATGCCTCGCTGGGCCTACTCATTTACAACAGTGCTGACACCGCGGACAACATATACGTCGAACTGTATCGTGGCAGTGACGGGTTTTACTTCCTCTCCGCGCTCACTGTGAATGATGAAGAAACTGGCGATGATGCCAGTGCCGTCCAGGCATCTGCCGACGGCTCCGTGCGGCTGCTCTACAATCCCACAACCCGCGTCATCACGACCTTCTACGATGCAGATGGCGCATTGAATGGCTATTCATGGACACCTCTCGGCTCCTTTGGCATCGCTGGCACTGGTGGCACCACGGCCAACGCCTCATGGTCTCTGTCAGGTGATCCCGTACTCGGCATCACTGTGGGAGGCTATGATGAAAAGATGATCATCACCTCCGGTCAGGTCCACGCAGACAATTTCCAGAGCAACACCACCGCAGCGCCGTGATGAGGTGATGAGTCAGAGGGGGAAAAACACCGTGCCGCACTGAGCAAAGCGTGTTCTCTGCGCTGCCAATCCCCACCCCAATCACTGAACACATGAGCGAGCGACGCGTCGTGACGTGGCACGTCATGCGCAATGCGCTGGTGCTGATCGTGACCACCATCGGGCTGCAGTTCGGCGCCCTGATGGGAC
>JBEBGU010000556.1:0-3752 GCA_040081325.1 Prosthecobacter sp. | reverse complement strand
TCATCGAGCAGGCCACGCGCGGAGAGATCTTCGAGAAAGGCGGAGAATGCGCGGTCGAATTTCGGCAGGAGGTATTGGCGCAGGCAGTTGAAATTGTCGCCGTGCGTGTCCCAGCCGCCTGCGCTTTTGCACTGTTTGGCAGTGCTTTCGTCTTCTTTCCAAAAGACAGTCACGAAAGGCACACCGGCCTCGACCATGCGACGAGCCATGAGCAGGCTCATGCCATTGATGTCCTGCCCGTAGCGCTCGCGTAGACTCTGTGATTCGGAAGCGATGTCGAAGGCGTTTGCCGTGCTGCTTGATGAGAGCAGGTCAAAGGCCCGCTCCTGCTGCTTCGCGTAGTTTTGGATCGCCGTCTCGTGATCGAGTTCGCGGCGTGCATCATTCATCGCGGCGAGCAGTCCTTTGCGGTCATGCATTCGTGCCGCAGACATGCCACCGCTCATCGAGATCGTGGGCGCGCTGAACTTCAGCGGTTCATCAAAGCTGCCATTGAGATAAAACGGATCGTACTCCATGCCGATGCGGCCGGCGAACTGGCCTGGGCGCGTGAAGGGCAGTTTGCTCGGCTTGTGCGGCAGTGAGATGATCTGCGGCAGTGTGGGATGCTGCGGGCGCTTCATGCCGATCACGCTACCCATGTAAGGCCAGTCTTCGGGATAGGGTCGGCGGTCATTGCCCTGCTGCTTGAAAGTGATGTCAGGCGCATGACCGGTGAGATTGTAATAGTAGCCCGCGTGATGATCGCCGGTGGCGAGCCCGCCATCCGTCACGCCATGCACGAGCGCGAAGTTATGCGCCTGTTTCGCCAGCAACGGCAGATGCTCGCAGAGGCGGATGTCGTCGCCCGTGGTGCGGATGGGATTGAACTCACCGCGATACTCCAGCGGCGCCTCCGGTTTCATGTCCCACATGTCGATGTGCGAGGCACCGCCGCAGAGGAAGAACAGGACCGTTGATTTCGCAGGCTTGGCCAGGGTGGGCGCGGCGACTCCAGGCCCTGTCGATGCCCGCACTCCGGGCGCAAAACGCAGCGACGCGAGTCCCATCGTCGAGGCCGTGAGAAAGGCCCGGCGATCCATGGAAGGACGAAATAGTGGTGTATCCATGAGGTGAGAGCGACTTACTACGGGCGCTGTGCGCTGAGATTGTCATTAGAGATGTGAATTGTGTGCAGTGCTTGCCCATGCCCCCTACTGCATTCAGGATGAGCGCATGGCCTCCCTGGCAGATGATCTCATTTCACTTCTTGGACCTGACCGCGTGTCAGTGTCTGACTCCGATATAGCCACCCACAGCACGGACAAATGGTTCGCATCGAATCCGCCGCAGGTCGTGGTTCATGCGGAGTCCACCGAAGATGTGTCAAAAGTGCTACGCTATGCCAATGAGCATCGCATTCCCGTCACACCGCAGGGATCGCGTGTCGGCTATGTCGGCGGTTGTGTGCCGGTGAATGGCGGCATTGCGTTGTCGGTGACGCGGATGAACCGGATCAAAGAGATCACCTTGGAAGATGGCGTCGCTGTCGTGGAGCCGGGCGTGATCACGGGAGACTTGCAGAATGCGGTGCGCAAGCTGGGCTGGTTTTATCCGCCTGATCCGGCCTCGCTGAAGGAATGCAGCCTCGGCGGCAATGTGGCGACGAACGCCGGCGGGCCGCGCTGTTTGAAATATGGCGTCACGCGACATTACGTTCTCGGTTTGGAGGCCGTGCTGGCGGATGGCAGCATCGTGAAGGCAGGCGGGCGCTGTCACAAAAACAAGACGGGCTTTGATCTCGTGGGTCTCATGGTCGGCAGCGAAGGGATGCTCGGCGTGGTCACTGAGGCGACGCTGCGGCTCATCCCGCATCCGCCGATGCGCGCGATGATCTCCGCCGGCTTCAATTCTTTTGCCGAAGCGGCGAATGCTGTGCAGCGCATTCTCGGCAGCGGCTTCCTTCCGAGCGCGCTCGAGATCGCCGACAAATTCACGCTGCGTGCCGCGCGTGAGTATCTCGGCGAATCCGTCACACCGCAGGGTGATGCGCATCTGCTGGTGGAGATCGACGGTCAGGAAAGCTCTGTGCGCGGAGAGATCACCATGCTGTCGAAACTCGTGCGTGAGCTCGGCTGCATTTGTCTGCAAGAGGCGATGGGTGAGGCAGCCTGTGAAGCCTTCTGGAAGCTCCGCCGCGAGTTCAGCTACAGCCTGCGGAACACAGGTCTGATCAAGCTCAATGAAGACATCGTCGTGCCGCGCGGACGCCTCGTCGATCTCGTGGATTTTGCGGAGAAGCTGCAAGCTCAGCACGGCTTCCCCGTGGCCTGTTTTGGTCATGCGGGCGATGGCAACATCCACGTCAACATCATGGTCCCCACCATGGACGACCCAGTGATTCGCGACCGCGCCGAGCAGGCCTTGGATCAGCTCTTCCGCCAGGTCATCGCCTGGAACGGAGCCATCACCGGCGAGCACGGCGTTGGCATCGCGAAGAAGCGCTGGTGGCAGGAAGCCGTGTCGCCCGCCGCGCATCAAACGCATCTCCGATTGAAGGCCGCGCTAGACCCGAATGGGATTCTGAATCCAGGGAAGTTTCTGGGGTAGCCGCTCTCGCCTCACTCCACCTCGTAGTGCTTCTCGCTCACGGATTTGTCGTGATCATAGACCTGCTCTTTCATGAGCTGGCCTTTCTTTGACCAGTAGCGGTTCAGGCCGTGGCGCTGGCCGTTTTCAAAATGGGTTTCGGTGGAGAGCTGGCCGTTGTCCCACCACTCCTTCACCACTCCATGCAGGCGGCCTTCTTTGAAAGTGTACTCGCCTTTGGGCTTGCCGTTCTTGTGCTGGTCACGGGCGCTACCGTTGTACGGTTTGCCATCGAGGAAATAGACATCGTCCTGCCACTTGAGTTCTTTATAAGTCACCTGGCGTGCGGGCTCGGCGGCGAGCACGGGCAGACAGGTCAGCAGCAGGGCGATGAAGAGGCGGTTCATGGCGCGATGTTGAGTCATGGCGAAGACGAGTGCAATGCTGGGCTTGTTTTCTGCGTTTGGTTTCCTCCTTCCACCCATGCGTCATCTCACTGCCCTCCTATTTCTCTCCGCAGCACTCAGTGCTCATGCGGAACTCCGACTGCCTGCCATCATTGGCGATAACATGGTGCTCCAGCAGAAGCAGACCAATCCGATTTGGGGCTGGGACACGCCCGGCACAGAAGTTAAAGTCACGCTGGGCGGCCAGAGCAAGTCGGCCAAGACGGATGACAAAGGCAAGTGGACGATCAAACTCGATCCGCTCCCAGCGAATGCGAAAGCTGCTACGATGAAGATTCAGGGCACGACGACGCGCGAGCTGAAGAACATCCTCGTCGGTGAGGTGTGGGTCTGCTCCGGCCAGTCAAACATGGGCTTCAATCTGAGCAGCGTCTGGGATTCTGATCTCGACATCGCCACGGCGAAGTATCCACAGATTCGCCTGATCTCCGTGCCGCAGGTCGGCACCCAGGAGTTGCAGGATGATTTCAAGGGCCAGTGGGAGGAGTGCTCGCCTGCGACCGCAGGTTCATTCACCGCCGTCGGTTATCATTATGGTCGTGTGCTGCATGAGATGCTCGGCGTGCCCGTGGGCCTGATCGACAACGCCTGGGGCGGTTCTGCCTGCGAGGCCTGGGTGCGCCGCGATGTGCTGGAAAAGGATGCGCGGTTCAAAGCGCTGATCGCCAAATGGAAGCAGACCGAGGCGACCTACACAGACGCCCTTTTTGAAAAGCA
>JBEBGU010000555.1:0-3764 GCA_040081325.1 Prosthecobacter sp. | reverse complement strand
CATTGATGTCACCACGATGTCGATTTTTACGACGGTGCCAGCGAACTCAGAAGCACCGGGAGCGGTGGGGCAGATGGCTTATGACTCGGGTTATTTCTATGTCTGTGTGGCTCTCAACACCTGGAAACGCGCGGCTTTGACGACTTGGTAATATGAAGACGTTCCTTGTTATCCTTCTTTCTCTCCACGCCCTGGCGTGCGCGGCTTCGGCGGTGACGTTTGAGGCCTGGGTTGCTGGCTACTCACTGACCGGTGGGGATGCGGCGGAGTCGGCTGATCCTGATAAGGATGGGATGGTGAATTTGATGGAGTATGCCCTGGCGGGTGGGGTGCCGAATGTGACGGGGCCGATGTCTATCAAACCGACGTTTGGTTGGTCGATGGCGCTGGCCGATGACAACTATGGCGAGCAGGAACTGTCTCCGATTATGGGTGCACCCATTGGCACGCACCTCTGCCTGGTCTATCAGATGCGCGCGGGGATTGAAGACGTGACGGCTGAGGCTCAAGTCTCCATGCCGTGCCCTGCGTCGAACACGGATTACTCGCTGACTCGGTGGGTAGGTGGGCAATCGCTCATTACAGTGCGGAGCCGTGCGGATGGCAAGCTACAGGCGGTTTCAAAGCTGCGGGCTGATCTGACTACAAAAGGGTTTATGCGGCTAAACATCACCCGTGGCGCTGGGTTGTCGATGCCGCCGGTCGATGGGGTTGCGGCTGTCACGTTGGCCCTGAATTTAGGGGAAGCGGTGCATGTCTTGCGGGCGGTCGGGAGCGTGGTGACGACGACGCCGACGGATCAAGATGTGACTTACACTCAGGTGGCAAGTCCGAGCATTGTAACGGATGTCTCATGGCCGTGGGCTCTGGGAGCAACCGGCTACACTGAAGAGCAGGTGACCCGGCAAAGCAGCAGCTCTGGTCTGCTGTCTCCGACGAGTGGCAATAAAGATCTCTGGACCTATGTGGCGGATGGGTCTGTGATGATGCGGCTGATCACGCCAGCGCGCACTTACGAGCGATCAGTGAGTGTCTATTCAAGCGCGAGCGTGGTCGAGCGCACGCAGAGCACGAGTGTGACCGGCTCTCTACGCAAGCACATGGAGTCTCAGGTGGACACTCGGATCAATAATTTTATAGCCTTCCTGGATCGTTCCAGCCTGTTCAGTGGGCGGAACCCAACGGGGCCAACTTACACACGAAACACTGACTGCTTTTTGAGCACGGTGGACATGACGCCGTTGGCAGCTTGGAACTCAGCCGGTATCTATCAGCGTGGGCCAACGCTGATCACACCTCGTCACATTGTCGGCGCTGCTCATTGGCCATTTAGTGTTGGCACAACAGTGCATTTTGTTAGCGCGGCCAATGTGTTGACTGTGCGGACGGTGACGGATGTGTCAGTCATTTCAGGGACAGACATCATCCTGGGAAAGCTGGACAGTGACGTTCCTGCGGGCATTGCCTTTGCTAAAGTGTTGCCCACGAACTGGGCCGCGAAGCTGCCGACACTGAGTCTCTTTGGCGTGCCTGTGTGCAGCACGGATCAGGGTAAGCGTGCCTGGGTGCGCAATCTCAGGACTCTGGGTGCAAGTGTTGGGTGCGAGGCTCCGAATGCCAGCCGAATCAGCTATTATGCGGATGCGATCAGTGGTGACTCTGGCTCGCCCTGCTTTGCCGTCATTAACAATGAAATGGTGCTGCTGTGTTGCTGGTTAGGCGGCGGGGGCGGAACTGGGCCGAGCCTGGTTTACTACACCACGCAGATCAATTCAGCCCTGACCGCACTGGGCGGCGGCTACCAACTCACGGCGATCAATCTCGCGTCCTACACCACTTTTTGAACCGACATGAACCCATCTGCCGCCCTTCAAACACACGGTTCTAACCTCGAATTCACCGTCTCGGCACCCGTTTGTGTCGAGTTGGTAGGCGGGTGGGTTCATGCCGGTTCAGTTCCATCACCCTCACACGATATGCATCACATCTCCCACGTCTTAGATGCCGTCATTGTCGGCAGCACCGTTATGATTTCTGGAGTCAGCGCCCTGTTGCTGGCACAAGCGCCTGTCAGCGCCGTTCAAGATATGGCGGAGTTGCGATTGCTGCTGCTGCCATTGATCGGAGCACTGGTCGTGAGTGGTGGGTTCATCATGCTGAATCCGAATCCAGAGACGCGGCGCATCACGATCGGGCGTGGGATCTTCGCGCTGTTCTTCGGGGTTCTGATGCCGCAGATCATCGGCGAGTTTCATCCGGCCTTACAGACTTTGGCGCTAAAGCCGGTCGTGTTGGTTCTGACCGGTGGGTTGATTGCTGGCGTGGCCTACGTGCTGAGCAAGCCATTCACGCGCGGGATGTATGAGCGGGCAGATCGCGTGGCCAAACGTGAGCTAGATCGGCTGGAGCAAAAGCATTTCCCAGGGGTTGAGCCTGAGTCGACGAAGCCGTCCAATCCTGTTTGATCCATTGTTAGTCGAACCCAAAACAAAACACCCATGAAACGAACCTCAATCATCCTCTGCGTGGCGGCATTCGCCATGCTCTCACTCACCAACTGTGCTTCTGACAGCAGCACGGATCAGGAAATCAGCCAGGCACAGGCGGCAGTTGCTGCCGCAGACTTCGGCCTGGACATCGCCGAGATGGCCTACACAGCGAAGATGGCCGATCCATCGACTGACCCGATCACTCGACTCGTGGCCGCTAAAACGATGGAGAAGGCGCGCACGCATCTAGCAGAGGAGAAGGCCAAGCTAGCGGCGATTCAGCAAAAGCGACTGAATGCGTTTCTGGCGGCTACTCCGAACACGACGTTGGTTTCTACCAGCTCCGTGAATCCGCTGCTGCCGCCTCTGACTGCGGCGAAATGAATTAACCAATGTCCCGGCAACGGGCGCAGAGCGGCGCTGTGGAACGCCGCAACCCAACACAAACCCAGATAACAACATGCACTACAGAAACGGAAGAGAAGCAAAGAACGGCGACAGAGTCGTTCAACTGGAAACGTCCACCGGCAAAGTCGTCGCCACCGGACAACTGCAAAACGCCGTCGCAGGAAACGACTACTGCAACGGTGAACTGGTGATCACTGGACACGGCCCGCAAGGCCCAGCCATTATCATCGGTGCCTGCATGTGTGACTGCGTCCACGTCGATGACCTCGCCGCAATCCTGGCTGAGCACAGCTTGGATAAGCGACCCGAGGGCAAGTAACCCTTACCCAACTAAACCACGAGTGGGCGCGCCATCCGCTCCGATTGCGCCCCGGCGATGGCATTCGCGCCGGGGTATTTAACCTTCAAAGAAGCCGCCTGTTGCGCAGCCGCGTAGCGAACGCGGGACTACAAAACGAAGATGAAAACCGACGCACGCTTTCAGCAATGGTTCACCTGGCTCCTCAAGTGGGAGGGTGTGGTGTATGAGAATGATCCTGATGATCCGGGCGGGGCAACCAAGTTCGGGATTGATCAGCGTAGTCACCCGAAAGAGAACATCCGCAAGCTGACACGCGAGCGCGCGGCTGAGATCTACTGGGACGAATACTGGACACGCTGCCGTGCTCACGAAATGCCGAGCGGAGTCGGTGAAGTGGTGGCGAACATCGCGGTCAATACGGGCCATGGCCGCGCCTCGAAGTGGCTGCAAGCGGCAGTCGGTGTGTTGGTAGATGGAGAGATCGGCCCCATGACCCTGGCGGCTGTGAATGCCAAGCCGCCGGGTGTGCTGGTAGCTGCGCTGCTAGACCGCACGGAGCTGCATCT
>JBEBGU010000554.1:0-3773 GCA_040081325.1 Prosthecobacter sp. | reverse complement strand
GCAGTTTCTCGCCCTTGCTGCGGTTGCTCTGATTGTTGCCGACACCGTCCTGGGTAATCGTTTCAGCCGGTCGAAGTGAGGTTTCGGACAAACAAAAAGGCGCGCGGCCTTTCGACCGCGCGCCTTTTGTATGTTGGGAAACTAACCCTGCCTGTGGCAGCTTTCCGCCGAGTTAATAGCGGTAGTGTTCAGGCTTGTAAGGGCCGTTCGGGCTCACGCCGAGATACTCGGCCTGATCCTTGGTGAGCTTGGTGAGCTTCACGCCGATCTTTTCAAGGTGCAGACGGGCCACTTCCTCGTCGAGGTGCTTCGGCAGGCGATAGACTTCGGCGCTGTACTTGTCCTTGTTCCGCCAGAGATCGAGCTGGGCAAGCGTCTGGTTGGTGAAGGAGTTCGACATGACAAACGAAGGGTGGCCGGTGGCGCAGCCGAGGTTCACGAGGCGGCCTTCGGCCAGCATGTAAATGGTGCGGCCGCCTGGCAGCAGGTACGAATCATACTGCGGCTTCACGGTCACTTTCTTCACGCCCTTGAGTTTGTTGAGGCGCTCCACTTGGATTTCGTTGTCGAAGTGGCCGATGTTACAAACAATGGCCTGATCCTTCATCTTCACCATATGTTCGAGGGTGATGACGTCCTTATTGCCGGTCGTGGTGACGTAGATGTCGCCCCAGCCGAGGGTGTCCTCGACGGTGGTGACCTCAAAGCCTTCCATCGCCGCTTGCAGCGCGTTGATGGGATCGATCTCCGTGACGATGACGCGTGCGCCGAATCCGCGGAGCGAATGGGCGCTGCCCTTGCCGACGTCGCCGTAGCCGCAGACGACCGCGACCTTGCCGGCGATCATCACGTCGGTGGCGCGTTTGAGACCGTCGCTCAGTGATTCGCGGCAGCCGTAGAGGTTGTCGAATTTCGACTTGGTGACGCTGTCGTTCACGTTGATCGCGGGAACGAGGAGCTTGCCGGCTTCCTTCATCTGGTAGAGGCGATGCACTCCGGTGGTCGTCTCTTCGGAGACGCCGCGCCAGTCTTTCACCATCTTGGTCCAGATGCCGGGATGGGTCTTCGCGACGCGCTTGAGCAGGTTCTTGATGACTTGCTCCTCGTGCGAACCGCTCGGGCTGTTCACCCACTTGTCGCCCTGTTCGAGTTCGTAGCCTTTGTGGATGAGGAGGGTGACGTCGCCGCCGTCGTCCACGACGAGCTGCGGGCCTTTTTCACCGGGGTGAATGACGGCGTCGAGCGTGCAATCCCAATACTCCTCGAGGGTCTCACCCTTCCATGCGAAGACCGGCGTGCCCGTCGCGGCGATGGCCGAAGCGGCGTGGTCCTGCGTGGAGAAGATGTTGCAGCTCGCCCAGCGGACATCCGCGCCGAGGGCCACGAGGGTCTCGATGAGGACGGCGGTCTGGATGGTCATGTGCAGCGAGCCGGTGATGCGGACGCCCTTGAGCGGCTTTTCCTTCGCATACTTGCGGCGGACGGACATGAGGCCCGGCATCTCGTGCTCGGCGATGACGATTTCCTTGCGGCCCCATTCGGCGAGGGCGATGTCGCGGACTTTGTAGTCCTGTTTGGCACCGTTGGATTTGACGAGAGCCTTCGCGCCTTTGGCGCGCGGTGGTGAGAGTGTGATTTTAGCCATGATATTAGGTATGTGTGTTAGTGAGTTAGTTACTTGGCGGCCTTATTTAGTGCTTCGGCCTTGTTAGTGATTTCCCAGGTGATGTCCTTGTCGTTGATTTTGCCAAAGTGGCCGTAGTTGGTGCTCTTCGAGTAAATCGGGCGGAGCAGGTTGAGCTGCTTCACGATGTCGGCGGGCTTGAAGGAGAAGACCTTCTGCACCGCGGCGAGGATCTTCTCGTCGCTGATGGTGCCGGTGCCGAATGAATCCACATGCACGCTCACCGGCAGCGGGTGCCCGATGGCATAGGCGAACTGAATCTCGACGCGCGAAGCGAGGCCCGCGGCGCCGATGTTTTTCGCGACCCAGCGGCCCATGTAGGCGGCGCTACGGTCCACTTTGGACGGATCCTTGCCGGAGAATGCGCCACCGCCGTGGCGGCCGGTGCCACCGTAGCTGTCCACGATGATCTTGCGTCCCGTGAGGCCGCTGTCTCCCTGAGGTCCGCCGACGACAAACTTGCCGGTCGGGTTGATGAGATACTCGGTGTCCTTGGTCAGCATGGACTTAGGCAGCACCTTCTTAATTACCTGCTCGATGCAGAATTTCTCGATTTCCGCGTGCTCGACGCTGGCCGCGTGCTGTGTGGAGATGACGACATTCACGATGCGCGTCGGCTTGCCGTCCACGTATTCCACGGAGACCTGTGACTTCGCATCGGGCCGCAGCCACGGGGCAAGTTTGCCGGCCTTGCGGATGCGCGTCAGCTCACGGCCGAGGCGGTGCGCGAACATGATCGGCGCGGGCATAAGTTCCGGCGTTTCGTCGCAAGCGTAGCCAAACATGATGCCCTGGTCGCCCGCACCCTGCTCGGCGGTCTTCTTGCCGGCGACCTTCTTCGCATCCACGCCCTGAGCGATGTCAGGCGACTGCGTGGTGAGGTAGTTATTGATGAAAATGCGGTCCGCGTGAAACACGTCATCGTCGTTCACGTAACCGATGCCGCGCACGGCATCGCGGATGGTCTTGTCGATGTTGATGACGTCGCCGATCGGCTTCTGGCCGATTTTCGGGATGGTGATTTCGCCGCCGACCACGACGACGTTGCTCTTTACGAAGGTCTCGGAAGCAACGCGGCTCTTGGGATCTACGGTGAGGCACGCGTCGAGGATCGCGTCGGAAATGGTGTCTGCGACTTTGTCAGGATGGCCTTCGCCGACGGACTCTGAGGAGAAGATGAAACTACGGGACATGTGGTGTTGTGTGATTGTGTTTTTCGTTTGGAATGATTCGACGGATGCAAAGAACGCATTCACGAATCATGATTTGATGATATGTTGTTAAACCGTCGAAAGTCAAACAGAAAGTTGTCTCTGCACAGGTGCACGAACATTTGCCACTTGCCGAGCGCGGCCGCACTGGTCGCAATTGAACTTCGGGCCGAGAGCCGTTTCCACGCCAGCCGAACAATCCCCATCCATGAAAGTCTTTACCCTGCTGCTCTTCTTCATTCAAACGACCTTCGCCGGAGGGCTGAGATGGGAATCAACGACCCAGCACTTCGAGGCTCATCCCGGCCAGCGGGAGATTCGGACCGAGTTCCCGCATCGCAACACCGGGAAAGCTCCCGTCCGTTTTGAAAGCGTTTGCGGTGCATGCATATGCTGCACGTCGGCAAGTGCGACGAAGAAGCTGCTCGAACCGGGCGAGAGCGGTGTGATCGTGGTAAAAGTGGACCTCGAAAGGAAGCGATTCCCGCTCGTGAAACCGGTCACTGTGAAGACCGACGACGGCCAGACGACTGTGCTGATCTTGGAGATCGTGTCGGCTGAGCGGTAGCGCAGCTCTTCAAGGCTGGTGGCTGGGCGTGCAAACGTGTAACGCAGGTCTGGAGACCTACGCTACAATTTGCTTACGCCATGATCGCCTTCACCACATTCCCCTCGATGTCCGTGAGGCGGAAGTCGCGGCCGGCGTAGTTGAAGGTGAGTTTCTCGTGGTTCAGTCCGAGCAGCGCGAGGATCGTCGCGTGCAGATCGTGGATCTGCACCTTGTTCTCCACCGCCTCGTAGCCGTAATCGTCAGTCTGGCCGTAGCTCATGCCGCCTTTGACGCCGCCGCCGGCCATCCAGAGCGTGAAGCCCTTGTT
>JBEBGU010000553.1:0-3779 GCA_040081325.1 Prosthecobacter sp. | reverse complement strand
CGTGAATGGGCCGCCTTCCTTGAGCATCTTAGTTTTGTCCGCAGCATCGAGTGCGGCGACGAGTGTCTTGAAAATGCCAGCGGTTTTGGCCGTAGCAATGATGTCTGTGTCGGGCTTGGCGGCAATAACGTTGTCGGCGGCGAGGGCTGCACTGGCGACGAGGCCAAGCAGGCTGGTGAATACGAGTTTTTTGATCATAGGATGTGTTCTGTTTTGGGTTTTTGTTTGTGACTTTGTTGTCGAAGTCACGCACTAAGGGTGGAGTTCACCGAGCCGTCCGGCCATGGGGTGAAACCCGAATTGGCCATTCCATCAAAGAGCAGGACTTCACCCCATAGCAAAAGCAGGCATGGACTCTCAGCATGGCGATCTTCAAACAAGCCACCTTCACAATCATGAACCTAAATCCTATGGCCCACCCCGAAAGCGTCAACGGCCTGCTCGCCATTTATCTCAGCGCACAAAAAGAAACTATCATCGCGGAGTGGATCGAGCGTGTGCGCGGAGATTTAACTATCACTGCGACGGACGTTTTAAACTCGCGTGCGCTCAAAAACCACCTGCCTGAACTGTTTGACGATTTGATTGAGACTCTCCGTCGTTATGGCAGCACCATTGTCGCCAGCCAAACGGTCAAGGATGCAGAAGATCATGGTGCAGTACGCTCAAGGCAGGGCTACAGGCTGAGCGAAATGCTACGTGAACTCAAGCACCTGCGAGCGGTCCTCATTTACCATCTGCGTCTTTTCGAGGAGCAGAATCCAGATAGAGGCATGGCAGAACGTCTTTTTGTCTCGACGACTCTTCATGGTTTTGTCGATGAAATGGCAATTCATGCTACTGAAGAATATTTGAGCACTTGATGCAGCTCGCAGTGTGTGAGGGATACACCCCATAGCGTCTGTAGCTAGGTTGCAGCTATCTGTGCGCCTATGAAAACATTAACACTATGGGCACTGCTCATCTCTGCTCCGCTCGTCTCCTGCACAAATGGACCCAACGCCCGCACAGGCACTGTTGTAGGTGGCCTCGGCGGCGCGGCTGTCGGAGGCATCGTCGGTAATCAAAGTGGTCGAGGCTTGGAGGGTGCCCTAGTCGGTGGCGGCCTTGGCGCGCTCGCTGGCAACGTCATCGGCGGCTCGCAGGATCAGCGCAACAATGACTACTATCGCCGCAACTCTCGTTATGACGACCGCCGCTATTATCGCCGCTGATTTGAGTGAGTTCTCCGCTGGACTCAAGAGTCGGGTTACACCCCATGGTATGCACGGCACATGCCGAGCAAGGTGTAGCCATGATAACTTATTACAAGCATGCTGCACCCGTTTCGTGCAGGTCAAGGAACTTACTTCCAAGTAACCTGACAGAAAGCGTGGTTGCGCAGCACGCAGTCTTGGAAACCGCACTGTGTAACCCATTTCACCGCCTCCCAATCCTTGTTGCGGCAGCCCTTGTCGTCCTCGCTTCTTGTCCGGTCTTCGCCGCAGAGGCAAAGGAAACGGTGGATGCCCCGCGCACCCAGGCGGAGATTGAGGATGCCACGCGACTACAGATCTTTCTCGACCGGGCAGAGTTTGCTCCAGGGAAGATCGATGGTCACTACGGAGAGTTTACTGTCAAAGCCCTGGAGCTTTTTCGCCAGTCACGCGGCGAGAAAACTTCGCCACCACCTGATAAACCAAACACTGCGCCGGATGTGAGCGGCCTTGATCTCGCTGGCATTGAACCCTTGTACCTCAGCTACACAGTGACCGAGACGGATCTACAAAATCTCGGTCCCGTCCCTGATGATGTGCCCGCACAGGCAAAGCTCAAAGCACTGCCCTATCAAACTGCCGCTGAATCTATCGCGGAAAAATTTCACACTGATGTGGATTTCCTCAATGAATTGAATCCCGGCAAAGCCAGGGACATCAAAGTGGGAGCCACGCTCCGTGTGCCAAATGTCGAGCCCTTCGAAATCGCCACAGTGAAGGATTTGAAGCCTGGCAGTGAACTGGCGGTCAATGACATCGAAGACGATGCCAAAGATGAACCTGTGGCGACTCAGACAGCGGTGAAGATCGACATCAAGACTAGCATGTTAACAGTTCACGAAGACGGGAAGCTCATCGCAGCTTACCCTGTGACGATCGGCTCTGAGCAGACGAAGTCACCTGTTGGCGACTGGAAAGTGCGCGGCGTCGCCAAAATGCCGAACTTCCGTCATGACAGGGCGATGCTGAACAAAGGCGAGCGCAGCGACAAGTTTCACATCCTCCCGCCCGGCCCGAATAATCCTGTGGGTGTCATCTGGATCGCGCTGAACAAAAAAGGTATCGGCCTGCACGGCACCAGCGATCCCGACAGCATCGGTCGCTCAGCCAGTCATGGTTGTGTGCGGCTGACTAATTGGGATATCTTCCGCCTAGCCGGGAAGATCAAAGCAGGGGTGCCTGTGTCGATTCATTGATCATGGAGGCGAACCAGCATCCCCCTGCCATTCAGGCCACACCTGAAGAGTTGCCACCACAACGGGTGGAGATCCACATTCCGTGGACCACTTTTATCAAAGTGTTTGCTGCCCTACTTATGGCTTATGCCATGCACACGCTATGGCCGCTTCTTCTTCTAGTGTTTTTGGCGCTGTTTCTGGCGGTAACTCTTCACGCCGCAGTGGGGTGGCTGGATACCAGAGGCTTAAAGCACTGGGCCAGCCTGCTGATAGTGATCGGCGGCCTGCTGACCGTGCTCGGCGTCAGCCTGGCACTCATCCTTCCGGCACTCTTTGATCAAGCTGCCACCTTCAGTCAAAATCTACCCAAGCTGCATGAACAGGCGCTCAATCAACTTCCCGTAAGTGGGGTCTTTCGTCAGAATATCGACCACATGCTGGAGAGAGCCAACTGGCCTGAGGCAAGCACTTGGTTTGGACATTTCATCTCTGCGGGCGGTTTTGCTCTGGGTGGCATTTCAGAGACTGCAATGTTGCTAGTAATCGCACTCTATCTGTTGATTGATGGCAGCAAAACTTATGAGTGGTTTCTGGCTTTTTTCTCGCCTTTGAAGCGTGCCAAACTTCGCATCACGTCGGAGGAAATTTCACAGGTGATCTTTGGCTATGTTTCGGGACAGGTCATCACCTCTGTCTTGGTAACGATCTATGCTTTTGCTGTTCTAACCGTGCTGCATGTGCCTGGAGCACTGCTGCTTTCGATCCTGGCTGGACTGCTGGACATACTGCCCATCTTGGGAATCGTTTTTGCCACGGCACCTGCGTTCCTGCTGGCACTAAGCGTGTCACCGAAAACGGCGTTGATCGTCGTGGGTCTGTATCTGCTATTTCACCTGATCGAGATCTACTACATCGTGCCGAAAGTTTATGGAAAGCACCTCCGTGTCTCCACGCTGACGGTGCTGCTCGGCCTGCTGGCAGGAGCACTGCTCGCAGGCATTCCAGGGGCACTGGCAGCGCTTCCGTTGATCGCCTCCTATGCGGCGATTGAGCGCATCTGGTTGAAGCCCTTTCTGCGCGACGGAGTTTCAGAAAAGCATGAGCTACAAAAGGATCAGACCTTTGGAGAGAAAGCCTGAACCATGATGAAAACAATGATCTCCCTGCTCCGCGAAACGGTGTACCAATGGGACTCTCATCGAGTGCCAAAAATGGGCGCGGCACTTTCTTTCTACACCGTCTTCTCGCTGGCTCCGCTTGCCATCATGGTGCTCTCACTGGTGAGTATTGCTGTGGAGCGTAATGCGGCACGCGCCGAGATCGTCGGGCAGTTCAGGAACTTCGT
>JBEBGU010000552.1:0-3784 GCA_040081325.1 Prosthecobacter sp. | reverse complement strand
CTGGGGCGGAGGGCGGCGCTGGCTTTCACGTCATCGGGCTGGTAGTAGCCGCCGATGTCGGCGGGCTTGCCTTGGACGGCGATGAGTTCGGCGACGATCTTGGCTTCGTTGGCGGTGAGTTCTTCGGCGATGGGGGTGAATTGGGACTTCAATTCGGCATCGTTGGTTTGCGCAGCGAGTGCCTGGGCCCAATAGAGTGCGAGATAAAAATGGCTGCCGCGGTTGTCGATGCCGGCACCGACTTTGCGGGCGGGGGATTTATCGTTCTCGAGGAACTTACCGTTGGCTTCGTCAAGGGTCTCGGCGAGGACTTTGGCTTTGGCGTTTTGCAGCGTTTCGCTGAGGTGCTCGAACGAGGCGGCGAGGGCGAAGAATTCGCCGAGGCTGTCCCAGCGGAGGAAGTTTTCCTCGGTGAACTGCTGGACGTGCTTTGGTGCGGAACCACCAGCTCCAGTTTCAAACAAACCGCCGCCATTCATGAGCGGAACGATGGAGAGCATTTTTGCTGATGTGCCGACTTCGAGGATGGGGAAGAGGTCGGTGAGGTAGTCGCGCAGGACGTTGCCGGTGACGGAGATGGTGTCCTGACCGGCGACGAGGCGCTCTAGGGTGAACTGGCAGGCGGCTGCTGGTGCGAGGATGCGGAGATCAAGGCCAGTGAGGTCGTGATCTTTGAGGTAAGTGTTCACCTTGGCGATGATTTGCGCGTCGTGGGCGCGGGTTTCATCGAGCCAGAAAACGGCGGGCGTGGTGCTGAGGCGGGCGCGTTTGACGGCGAGCTTCACCCAGTCCTGAATCGGAGCATCCTTGGCCTGACAGGCGCGCCAGATGTCGCCAGCTTCGACGCTGTGTTCGAGGAGTGTTGCACCAGATGAATCGACAACGCGGACAGTGCCAGCGGCGGTAATTTCGAAGGTCTTGTTATGCGAGCCGTATTCCTCAGCGGCCTGCGCCATGAGGCCGACATTGGGCACGCTGCCGATGGTCTGGGGATCGAGAGCGCCGTTTTTGCGACAGAAGTCGAAGGTGGTCTGATAAACGGTGGCGTAGCTGCGGTCGGGGATGAGCGCGAGTGTATCGCCCAGCTTGCCCTGCGCGTCATAGACCTTACCACCAGCACGAATGAGCGCGGGAACGGAGGCATCGACGATCACGTCAGATGGCACATGAAGATTGGTGATGCCTTTATCCGAGTTCACATAGGAAAGGCCCGGGCCGTTGGCATAAGCGGCCTGGATGTCGGCTTCGATTGCTGCTTTTTGATCGGCAGGAAGCGTTTGGATCTTGGCGACGAGATCGCCGAAGCCGTTGTTAAAATCGACGCCGAGTTGCTGAAGCACGGAGGTGTGTTTAGCGATGAGATCTTTGAAGAACACCTTCACCGCATGGCCGAAGAGGATGGGATCGGAGACCTTCATCATGGTGGCTTTTAGGTGCAGCGATAGCAGCACGCCGTCAGCCTTTGCTTTGGCAATCTGCTGCTCGTAAAAGGAAACCAGTGCGGCTTTGCGCATGACGGTGGCGTCGAGAATCTCGCCAGCCTTCAGCGGCGTGCTGTCCTTGAGCACTTGCACGGAGCCGTCGGCCTTCACGAGTTCGATGCGCACTGTGGTCGCAGTTGCAACCGTGACAGACTTTTCGTTACCGAAGAAATCACCTTCGTCGAGTGATGCGACGTTGGTCTTGGAATCAGGCGCCCACTTGGCATTCACATGCGGATGCTTCTTGGCGTAATCCTTCACCGCCTTTGGCGCACGGCGGTCGGAGTTACCTTCGCGGAGCACAGGGTTCACGGCAGAGCCAAGAACTTTGGCGTAACGAGAACGTGTATCTTTTTCAGCGTCGGTGGCAGGCACTTCTGGGAAATCGGGAAGTGCGTAGCCTTTCGTCTGCAACTCGGCGATGGCTGCCTTGAGCTGTGGGATGGAGGCGCTGACGTTTGGCAGCTTGATGATGTTTGCCTCGGGCTTGAGCGTGAGAGCGCCGAGTTCGGCGAGGTTGTCATTCACGCGCTGAGCTTCAGGCAGGAGATCTGAAAACACGGCAAGAATGCGTGCCGCGACCGAGATATCCCGCGTCTCTACCGCGATGCCTGAGTGCTTGGTGTAAGCCTGAATGATCGGCAGCAGTGAGTAGGTGGCGAGAGCTGGGGCTTCGTCGGTCTTCGTGTAGATGATGATGGGCTTGGCGGACATGTCAGGGGGAGTATTTGAAAAGGAGCCGAGTGCTAAACGCTGTGGTGCGTCTGCGCAACGATCAAGGCGGCTGCAGATGCAGCTACCGTGCCTACGCGCTAGCTGATGAGGGCCTACCGCACTGCATCTCGGATGGCAGGCACTAGCAACTCGGCAACGAGTTGATGACCTAGCTCACCGGGGTGCATGCCATCGGTGAGCATGGCATCAATGGTGATTTTGTTTTTATCGGCAAAGGCGGGATAGGCGGCGTGAACATCGACAAGTGGCACCTTCAGCTCGGTCGCGAGTTTGCGTAGCGCATCGTTGTAGCGGACGAGATTCAGCGACTCGAATCCGTCATCGGTATCTGGGTTGTAGGGCGGCTTGCCGTAGAGTTCGCGGAGCTTCGAGGTCCACCGCAGCGGATTGGTGGTCATGAGAATGACTTTGGCTCCCTGCTTCTGCGACTCGGTGATCATAGCGTGGTAGTTATCGATGTAGGTGCTCAAGGACACGCGTGTTTCGGTGACCGGTGGCTTCTTCCACACATCGACTGCGGAGTCATTGATGCCGAACTGCATCACGACGACTCGCGGCTTGAAACGCAGTACGTCTTCCTGGAGGCGCTTGCGTGCCTGCACCGTCGTATTGCTCGGAATGCCCGCATTGTGAACACCGAGCGATGAGCCGATGCTTTGCAGCGCTGTCTCCACGAGTGTGGCATACACTTTGATGCCTCCACGCGGCGCAGTGGTGGAGTCGCCAAACATGATGATGCCACCTTGCTTTGGTGTCGCTCTAGGTGGCGGCACAAAGACGGGAATCTCACCCTCACCGAGGTCGGCGGTACTGATCTTCATGCGTAGGCCGCCCTGCATCGTCGTGATCCAAAGCTCACCCGGCTTGCGCTCATAAAGATAGGGATAGGACACGCGGCCTCCTGGCACATAACTCGCCGCCACGATGACTGGCTTTGACCACGAGGCCGTTTCGTCGCTGGAAAAAGCCAGCGACAACTCCGCGCGGATCGAACCACTCTTGGGATCATGACGCGGCGGCGCATTCCAAAGCAGCGCGATCCGACCGTCCGCGAGGCGTGCCATTTGCGGACAGCAAGTCACAGATTTGATCGCCGTCTGTTTCAAGCCTTTCCACTTCAAGCCATCACGCGATGTCGCTTCCCACAAAAAGCCCGACTCTGTGCGCAGTAGCAAGTAGAGCGAGCCATCTAGCCGCTCGATGACTGTGCCTTCGAGCGATCCCGCATGATCATGTGTGCCGACGCCATAATCGAGTATGTCTCCGCGCTGCCAGGACTTGCCGAGGTCATCCGAAATCCACATCACCGTCGCGTGTCGCCATTCGGGAATGATTTCCTGCCCCACGAGCACGACGCGGCCTGACTTCATTTGAATCATGGAGTGAATGCAGCCGCACCATGGATCACTGAGCTTCACCGGCATCTCCCACGTCTTGCCATCATCCGTGCTGCGGCACGAATAAGTCGGCAGCACGAATTCCTTCCAGCTCACGCTCTTGTCGCCCCAGCGCCAACCCTTCGGCTGGGCGCGTTCCGTGAGATTCATCCATGCAGAGATGATGACGCC
>JBEBGU010000551.1:0-3785 GCA_040081325.1 Prosthecobacter sp. | reverse complement strand
GGCTAGACAGTTCCGACGTTTGTTCTTGGTTGAGGTATGCGAGGCGTTGTGCGATGACAATCTGCGTTTCTACTTCGGCGAGCGAGCCTTGCAGCCAGGCAAGGTCCGCCTGCTTGGCCGCAACCCGACGGCCACGGGCGTCGATGGCAGAATAGAACGGCGATAGCAGCAGGAAATAGACGAGGCGTTTGAGAAGTCTGTTGTTGCCTGGCAAAAGACCGCTCAACAGTGGTTTGAAGAACAGGCCAAGGCAGGAAAGCTGCCTGCGGCCTTCCTTCGCCACTATGAAAGCGAGCACCGCAAGTTGGATGAACGTTGGCATCAGTTTCTTGTGCTTAGTCGGCAGCTTGAGGCCATCGCCCACAAGCAACTGCGCGGACAGCCTCTCTCAGATACTCAAAGAGAGTTCATGTTCGACTATGGTCCATTATTGGGACACCTGATGGGTTACGACGGCTCCACCTATCTTTCACCCCGCGATGATGCAGAGATTTGTTCCCAGATTCTTCATGACCCTCAGCGCGGCATCCGGCGGCATGTCGGGCTCGGACGCCCCCGAATGTTCTACATTCTCTACCCCACAAAGAATGGTGAGGTTCTGCTGCGCGGTGCCGTCAACACCTACCAAGAGCGCGACACCGAAGAACCGCTGACCGATTCAGCATGGAGCGAGCTGCTGAATCACAAGCCAGATTCATCGCCACCATGGCTGCAAATCATTCAACCAGATAAAGCCCGGCCACTTCGAGAACATGATTGGTGATCAGCCAAACAAGTTCGTCAGAGGCTTGCCTTTGTCGGCGATGGTGAATGGGCGCTTCGATGGGGAGAAGATCACCTGATCGAGAGGCAGACCGAGTGCGTAGCCGATGGTGGCGTTGAGGTCGGGGACGTTGACTTTGTTTTCGGTGACTTCGATGCCTTTGTCGGTCTTGCCATAGATCTGGCCGCCCTGGATGCCGCCGCCCCACATGACGCTGCTGAAGGCTTTTGGGTAATGATCGCGGCCTGAGTTCTGATTGATCTTCGGCGTGCGGCCAAACTCGCTGGTGAGGACGACGAGGGTGTCTTTGAGCAGGCCACGACGATCGAGATCGCCGAGCAGGGCACCGAGGGCTTTGTCGAGCTCACTGATCTTTTCTGGCAGGCGGGCGTAGATGTCCTGATGCATGTCCCAACCACCGAGGCTGACTTCGACAAAGCGCACGCCGTGCTCGACTAGGCGACGGGCGAGGAGGCAACCTTGACCGAAACTGCTTTCACCATACTCGGTCTGAAGTTCATCAGACTCCTGACTGAGATCGAAAGCGGTGAGGTCGGCGCTCTTCATCACTTTGACGGCATCTTTATACACGTCAGAGTAAGCGCGCACGGCGCTGTGTTTGTAGGTTTCTTGGAAGCCTGCATTGAGCTTGGCGGAGAGGTTGAGACGATAATCGAAATCACTCTCACCGAGCGTGGCGATTCGCTTGCTGTATTGAAGTCCGGTGCTGGGATTATTTAGCACGAGTGGCTGGAATGAGGCCTCAAAGAAGCCACCACCGGGGTGCTTGCTGTCGTTGGAGATGACGACGGTGCCAGGCAGATCGGGATTGCCCTTGCCTTGGAATTTTTGCAACCAGGCTCCCATGGTGGGATGGCGTGTCGCACCACGCATGGTGTAGCCGGTGTGCTGGAAGTAATTACCCTGCTCATGCGCGCCCTGGGTGCTGCTCATGCTGTTGATGATGGCTCCGTGATGCATGTGCTTCGCCACGGTGGGCAGGCCATCGCCGAGCTGCACACCATCGGCGCTGGTGGGGATGCACTTTGTATCGCCCATGGTATCGGCCCCAGGGACGACGCCGAAGGTGTCGAGGTGGGTCATGCCGCCGGACATGTACAAATAGATGACGTTGCGTGCGGTGGGGATTTGTTTGGCCTTGGAGCTGCCTTCAAAAGGCACGGCACTCGCTTGGCCATTGAGTAGTGGCAGCACAGAGACGCCGAGGCAGGACTTGGCTATGCCGAGCACGAAGTCACGGCGGGAAGGTTCGTCGGCTTGGATGAAAGTGTTCATAATTGGCGGGGAATTTTTACCGAGGTTAACGAAATTTACGACGTGAGTGGCGGACTGAATTCCGAATCACTGAATGAAAAGAAACTGGGAGCCAGTGATGAGGGCGTGGGTTATGTCTTCGATGGCGTTGGCACCGCGCTCATGGATGACGCTGTCGAGCGTGGCGCGTTCGTTGTTAGTCGGGCGGCGGCTGAGAAGTGCCTCATACAAGAGGGCGACTTTCTGGTCAGGTGCTCCGGCTTTGGCGAGCTGCTGACTGAGCTGTGAAATCGGGCTGGTGAGGCTTTGAATGACTGGGCCATTCAGCAGGGTGAGAGCTTGCGGCACTGAGGCATCTTCACTGGCGTTTTCGATCACTTCGCGGTCGCTTTGACCAAAGGTGCGCAGGAAGTGGCCTGGGCGGGCTGGGCTAGGCAGCTCAGAGGCACGTGAGGCCATGGTGATGTTGCCTGCATTTTTCATGACTTCTTTGCGCTGCTCTTTGCTCATGCTAGCGATGACTGCTTTGTCGAGAGTTGGGCGTTTGACCTGCTGCTGTTTTTGTGGGTTGTAACCTTTGATCAATGCCTCGGCACGATCTTCACCGACGAGATTGGTGAGGAGGTTGTTAGCGGCTTCGCGTCGTAGTTTGTTGGCGGCATTGGCGAGCGCCTTGGCATCTGCGGGGGAGGCATCGCCCTTTTCTTTTTGCTCGGTCATTTTGGCTCGGAGTTCATCGAGCTTTTTATCGTTCGCTTTGCGCTGCTCCATACCCACTTTGGCTGCGGTTAGAATGCCTTCTGGGCCTTTCTCTTTCATCGTGCCGAGGAACATGGAGAGATCATCAAGGTATTGGTGCAGGCGCTGATTTTCATCATCCACAGCACCGTCCACATTACCCTTTGTCAGCGTGATCATGCTGTCCCAGACCTGCTCGGCACTCATGCGGCGGAGCATTGGGCCAGTAAAGTGGGAGGTCTCACCCAAAGCGATCTCCTGAGTGCCTGTCGCGCGCTGGTAGGTGTCGGTATTGTAAAGCACACGCAGGAAGGATTTGAGCGAGTACTTCTTCTCGATCATGAGCTGCGTCAGGTAATCCATCAGCGCAGGGTTTGAGGGCACTGTGGAGTCGGTCATTTCATCCACCGGCTCGATCAGACCGAGACCGAAAACTTTCTTCCACATGCGGTTAGCGATCACGGTGGTGAAGCGCGGATTGTCCGGGCTAGTCATCCACTCAGCAAAGGCCTGCACGCGAGTCTGACCTTCTTTGGGCTTGGCATCATGGCCGAAAATGGCGCGGGCTTCGATGGTCTGACCTGGCTTGCCGTCATCATACTTATAGTCATGCGGCAGGGCAGGGAGCTTACCGTCATGATTGGTGACAGACGTGTAACGCAGAGGCTTCATGATGTCGCCCAGCGTGTTGCGGACCTCCTTCATGTCTGCGCTATCGACAGATGGTTTCTTGGCCTCTTCACGCAGCTTAGCGATCTCTTCCGGGTGCTCCTTCATGTAAGCCTTGCGTTCTTTCGGAGACATCTTGGCCAAAGCTTCCGGCAGTTGCTTGCTAGCCTGCGGGCGCTTGGGCAGTTTGATTTCATTCACGCCGCCACCTTTCGTGTCCATGCCATAGGTGAAGGCGGCCATGCTGTAGTAGTCCATCTGCGTCCATTTATCGAACGGGTGGTTATGGCACTGAGCGCAGACGATGCTGGTGCCCAAAAAGACCTGCACTGTGTAGGCT
>JBEBGU010000550.1:0-3792 GCA_040081325.1 Prosthecobacter sp. | reverse complement strand
CAGGTCTGGGGCTGTTAGACCCACACACTTTTACTCATCCGCAAGTTATGGTATTGGCCAGTTACTGGGGCCTTGCCATATCTTTTCCAAAGCTGGAGGACTCGGTGATGAGCTTATGGCAGTTAGCGCCATTCAAGCGGCTGTGCGCTTGCATCCCAATATAGAGTTAGTATTTCATACCCGGTTCTCTGGACTCTTTCAAGGCTTAGTGGGTACCAAGTCTGTCGTTGCATTCGATACAGAAACCATCCCTAATGATGCTCTAGCACTGACGTACGCGATCAAACAAGAGCGCTCTGTGAATGAGCAGATGGCGCTACAACTTGGAGTCCACGAGGGGCCTTTTCCAATCGACTTGCCCAGCCAAGAACTCAAACTACCAACCGATTGGCACAGAGATGGTCAACCCATTGTGCTCATTCAGCCTAGTGCAAGCGGATGGACTCCAAACAAGCAGTGGTCACTGGAGAAATGGAAGCAACTAGTGGAGTCAATGCCCTTAGAATGGAAGGTGGTGGAATTGGGTTCTTTCCCTGTACTGAATCCTCCACCGGTGCATCCAGGTTGGGTGTCTTTGGCTGGAAAAACGACGCTGCAAGAATATGTGTCTTGTTTCCAAGCTGCCTCTATTTTCGTCGGACCTGTATCCAGCGGTATGCATCTGGCGCACGCCTACAAGCTTCCGTCCGTCATTATCATTGGTGGATATGAGGCCGCTCATTTTCCGTATCCTCTTGCAACCCAATTCGGCTCTGAACTCTCTTGTGCGCCGTGCGGGTTACGCAGCCCTTGCCCCTATGATCTACGCTGTCTGAAGGAGATCAAGCCTGGGGACATCCTGAACTCCATCTTTAACAAACTTAGCACTATTGTTTCCGCCGAATGATTGAAATCCGCGTCATCACATACAAGCGTCCCAAACTATTAGAAAGAGCTCTGCTTTCTCTAATCGCTCAAACCTATGCTGACTGGCGTGCAGTCGTACTTGATGATTCGACTGGCTTTGAATCGCAGATCGTTATAGAGGGGCTTGGAGATAGTCGTATTGAAACCCGCTGTAATCTGCAAAATCTTGGAATGGTGTTGAATTTGAGTCAGGCATTTTCCTCGGAAGCTTTTTTTCAAAACAGTACTCATGCCTGTATTTTGGAAGATGATAATGCACTCGATTCAGAATGGCTTGAGAAAAATCTTCAAGCTATGTCATCACACCCATGCCGTGTTATGACACGGAACTATCGAGTTGTAGATGTGGGTTCAAATGGAGATATACACCCAACATCACATCTGCCGATGCGTGATCTTTATGGCGATACGTCCAGATACTTGACTTATGAGGATCGCATTCGCGAAGCATTCTTCAACTTCACCGTAGGCACTTCGTGCTATTTTTGGGATCTGCGAAGTGGAGTTGATTTGTCGATCAAGCAAGAAACCGTTCACGGCCAATTGATTGAAAACATTCGCGGCACATGTTTTCGTGACTCATGCTGGTATGAATCAGAGCCGCTCTCGACCTTTAGCAGATTTGTCGATAAGAGCCAAACGCCGCGAGGTGAAACTCCCGGCAATGCCCGGCGGCGGCGGATTGCCAAGATCAGTGAAATCCAGTTCACTCGCCACCTGATGCGAACGTGGACTGCTGAATTAGGTCGCACTGTTCGAGAGATTATATCCGACGCAGAGCACAGGAAAGATGGGCCTGAGGCGATACAGCATCTAGCTGAAGCAGGATACCTACCGGCCTTCTTTCGTTTGCGCAATAAACGCTCCAAGCTTGCGGCTGTTAAGGCTTGGCTGGTAGGGGCGCTTTATTGGAGGGCGTGGAGACAAATCAATCAGCCTGTTCCCATACCCCCCGCGTTGCCGATCGGGAGCCATCCTATTGTGAAATAACATGAAAATTTCCTGCAGCGCGCAGTCTCATCCACGAAGAGTATTCAATTAACAAACAATTCTCTTTACATGATTTCACAACCAACAAACTCTAGCTGCGGACTTCATTATGTCGCTACTGGCGAACGTCATCTAGCGGAAGCTGTCGAGTCTCGCGAAAGTGCCAGAGCAGTTATGCCAAACGTGCCTGCCGTGATTTTCACGGATCTCATTGACCATCCTTTGGTGAAGCATTTCGAATTTGTCGAACCAGTCAAAGTCGCGCAGCGATCATTTCACGATGTGGTTGAACCGATGCTGCGGTCACCTTTTGAAAAGACTCTGCACTTAGACACAGACACATACATTGCCACGGATTGCAGCGATGTGTTTGAGGCGCTAGATCTGTTTGAAGTCGCCGTGGTACACGATCCTTGGCGCGTGGATCTCAAAGTAGAAACGCTTCCACAGAGCCTGCCTACGATCAACGGAGGTGTCATCGCCTTCCGAAAAACTCCCGCAGTGCAGGAACTTCTGGCCAGTTGGCCCAAAATTCACCAAAATAAATTTGCCATACACACCCGACAAAACCAGCCTTCACTGAGAGAGGCCGTCTATCGAAGTCAGGCACGGGTATTGATCCTTCCGCCTGAATATAACCTTCGGGTCTGGCATCCTGTTGCGGTTGGGGGGTTTGCCAAAGTGCGTATTCTCCATGATCGCCGCCCAGATTTGAAGGAGCTGGCGGTAAAACTGAATGCGGGTTATAAACCACGGCTTTTTGGTCGGATCGACTGGAAACTGGCCTGCTATTACTATCGTACCAAGTTTATTTTGGTATTGACGCGGTTACTGAAAAAAATCACTCACTGAAGGCACCTGACCAAATGAATAACTCTTTTATATCTCGGCTCTGCAGCCGAAAACAAAATCTAAAGAGCTACAAGAGCCAATACGGTGGACTGCTTGGTGCCTGGGAGTACGCCAGACTGAGACTTGCGCGCAAAGGATCAAATGTCCTAGCGTTTCCCCCGGGATCTAGGCTTTCTCTAGAACTCGTTGCTGGCGCAATTGATATTGGAACTTGGGATGAAGTTTTCATTACCGAAGATTGGCGAATCGGCAGCTTCTCCAGCATGCCACAGGCTCCCGTTATCGTGGATGTAGGAGCAAATATTGGGCTGACGGCGGCTTATTTTTCGGAGCATTTCCCTGATGCTAAGATCATTGCCATTGAGCCTGAAAACTCAAATTTCGATCGCCTTTGTCGTAACACTGGCAAATACAAAAATATTACAGCCATCAAGGCTGCCTTGTGGCATCGAGATGCTCCAGTTAATCTAGCGAACCCAAATGACACTAGCGTTTCATTTTGCTGTGTCGATACAGATGATTCAATTGGGCAAATACAAGGTATAACTGTGCCAGAATTGATGCGTCGTTGTGGTTTATCTGAAATCGATTTCTTGAAGCTAGACATCGAAGGTGCAGAACTTGAGCTTTTCAAGGGTGATACGACTTGGTTGCCCGCAGTGCGTCTGATAGGAATTGAGTTTCACGAAAGGAAAGCCCCTGGGTGTATCGAGGCTTTTGAAAACGCCACATCTGCTACGCACAAATTGGCTGTGACCGCCGGCAGAAATCACTTCTTCCTTAGAAAGTAAGCGTTTCTCAGAAGTATTGAACTGCCTCATACTTTGCGCAATCAAGTTATTAAACATTAGTGTTATGCTTAGACGGGTAAACATTTGGACTCAAAACGTTCACTGTAATTTATGGTGTTCAAAATTCCGCATAACCTTTTTGCAGCGTTAATTTGGTTGTTGCGAGTCGGCACGCTTAGTCTCTCTGGGCTAGCTGCACTCGGATTGGTCGTGGTGGCTATGGCGATAGAGTGGATCGGCCAGCACAACTTGA